>DATJYD010000776.1:0-12355 GCA_035499755.1 Fimbriimonadaceae bacterium | reverse complement strand
AGCGGTGGGCCTCGTCGCGGAGCTTGCGCAGGAGCATCAAGCCCGGCGAGGTGAGGCCCAGCTCGATGTCGTGATAGGTGTATTCGATGGGGGCTTCGCGGTCGTAGCTGTAGTCCGGGTCTTTGACCTTGAGGAGCGGGTTGTCGATGCCCTTCTGGCGCGGCTTCAACCCCCCCTCCCCTTGCTTTGAGCCCCCATCCCCTTGCGAGGGATGGTTCGTGCCCTCGGAGGGGAAGGGGGGTTGGGGGGTGGAGGTTCCGGAAGCCATTCCTTCCACTTGAGCGGAGAACTGCGCGGGCGGGCGTTCAACGGGTTGCAAAGCCGTGCCACTTTCATCCGGGACGATGATCAGCTCCAGGCGCTTGGCAAGGCCGACCATGGGGACGGTGAGGCCGAGCTCGTCGCGGGCCTTCAAGGCGGCGCCGAGCTGGCCGCGGCCGCCGTCGATCATGATCAGATCCGGCAGCTTCGCGAACTTCGGATCCCCTTCGATGTATGCGCGGAGGCGCCGGGTGAGGACCTCGTGCATCATCGCGAAGTCGTTGGGGCTCTCCGGGTGGTAGCGCACCTTGAACCGCCGGTACTCGGCCTTCGCTGCCTCGCCGTTCTCGACCACGACCATCGACCCGACCGGCGCCTTGCCCTGGATGTTCGAAATGTCGTAGCCCTCGATCCGCATCGGAGGTTGGGGCAAGCCGAGTTCCTCCTGAAGCTGAGACATCGCCTCGCTCGCCCAGGCTTCCTTCGAGGCCAGCTCCTGCGAAAACACGGAAAGGGCCGACTCTGCGTTCGTCGCCGCCATCTCGACCAGCCGCAGCTTCTCGCCCCCCTGCGGCACCTCGACGGTCACGGCCGAGCCGCGCTTCTGCCGCAGCCACGACTGCACGATGTTCCGCTCCTCGATCTCGACCGGGAGCAGGACCTCGCGCGGGACCTCGGGCGCGTCGGTGTAATACTGCTTCACGAACTGCTCGACGGCTTCGCCCGGGGCCGCCTCGGCCGCTCCGGAAAGCATGAACTGGCGTTGGCCGATCAGCTTCCCCCCGCGGATATAGAGCATCTGAATCGCGGCTCCGCGATCGTCCTTGACCACCGCGATCACGTCCTGATCGGTGCGCTGGTCGGCGTCCTGCACCTTCTGCCGTTCCATGATCTGCTCGATCTGAGCGACCTGGTCGCGCAGCTTGGCGGCCTTCTCGAAGTCCAGATTGTCCGCCGCATTCGCCATTTCCGCCTTCAGGTCCTTCACGATGCTTTCCTCCTTGCCGTCGAGGAAGCGCGCGACCTTGTCGATCATTGCCCGGTACTCGGCCTTGTCGGCGATTCCCGCACACGGGGCGAGGCACATGCCCAGGTGGAAGTAGAGGCATGGAGTCTGCTCGCGGACCCCGCTGAACGACTTGCCGCACTGGATGACAGGGAAGATCTTGTGGAGAAGCTGGAGGGTGTCGCGGACGGCGAAGGCGCTGCTGAACGGTCCGAAGTATTTCGCGCCATCCTTGAGCACCTTGCGGGTGAAGAGGACGCGGGGATAGTTCTCGCGGGTGATCTTCACGTACGGGTAGCTCTTGTCGTCCCGCATGAGAACGTTGAAGGGCGGCCGGTATCGCTTGATGAGGTTGCATTCGAGGATCAGGGCTTCGAGTTCGGTGTCGACGACGATCCATTCGAGATCGGCGACCCGATTGACCATCCGCTCGATGCGCAAATCGTGGCGCGTCGACTCCTGGAAGTAGGAGCGGACCCGGTTCTTGAGGACGACGGCCTTTCCGACGTAGAGCACTTCGCCCGACTTGTCCTTGTAGATGTAGCAGCCCGGCTTGCCGGGAAGCTGCTTCAGCTTCTCGGACACATTCTCGGGGATCTTGGATTTCAGCACGGATGGGTGAATGGGTGAGTGCTTGACTCGGCACTTCAATTCTACGCTTGCGGACATTGCCGCAGCCTCGGGGCGCGGGCCTGCGGGGGATAGCGGGCTACACGGGGGAGGGGCTCCCCTTGGTCTGCAGCCTCAGGCGGCATTGGCCGAGACGAATCTCGGCTCCCGGCTGAAGAGGCTGACGGCCGGTGACTGCGACACCGTCGACGAAGGTTCCATTGGAGGAGCCGAGGTCGAGGATAGTGCAGCCGTCGCGGCCGATCTCGATTTCGGCATGAATGCGCGAGACGGTTGGCTCCCACGTCAATGCAATGCCGGCGGACGCATCGCGGCCGATGACGGTGTTCCCCGGCGGCAACTCATGAACGTTACCCATGGAGTCGACGAGATTGAAGGAGTGCGGAATTGGAGGAGCCGAGGTATCCAGGGGGAAGGGCTGAGGATTGAGGATCGGAGGACTGGAGGGTTGGTTCGCTGGATCCGGAAACTGCGGAACCGGCGTGGGCATCGCGACGTAGCTTTGGGGTCTCGCGTGGGGCGGCTGCATGTAGCCGTAACCGTACGGGTCAGGGCCCTCGGCGCGGGTCGAAAAGACGAGGGCGTTCGAAGCCAATTCGATCACGTCGCCGTTCCGCAGGGGGGCATAGTCCGCCGGGTGACCGTTGACCCGCAGATCGCCCCGACGGGCGACGTCTTCGAGGACGAACTGGCCGCCCTGCCGGCGAACCAGGGCGTGGACGGGAGCAAGGGCACGATCAAAAACGGGAACCTCGATCCCTTCCGCGGACCCGATCCGGTTCGCCCCTGATCCGAGCCGGAAGGTTCGGCCCTCGTTTCGGCCGAGGACGAGCCGCAGGGTACCGGACGTCATCAGCATCTCGGCCAGGGCGATCGAGAGACCGAGGACAATTCCCATGAGCGCGTCGTCGATGAGACGGGAAGGATCGTAAGGTCTCCAGGCCTGGATCGAACCGTTCGACCCGGCTTGAGACACGGCGACGATCGCCATGATCGGCTCGAGGACCATCCGCGCGATGAACCCCACGATGCCCGCCGCGACCCCGCCGAGCATCACTCGGCCCACTCTCGGCCACGTGGGATAACAGCACAGAGCGATGCCGAGCGCCATGCTCAGGGCCACGAGAAGATTCCAGAACAGCGGCGCGATAAACAGCTGGGCGAAGGCATCGTTATCCTGAACCATCCGGATCATGAGGCGGTCGGAGGTCGAGTCGGACAGCCAGCCGAGAAGGCCTCCCAGGCCAAGCGCGATTGCTCCCATGATCATCGCCCAAGCGGGGCGGGCCCGCTCCCAGTTCACGCAGATGGCGATAAAGCCCACGATGAGAGCGCCAAGGAGCGTGTGGGCGAACCAGCCGTAAAAAGAGCCGAGCGTGAACATCATTCCCCCGGCCCGGGTCCCATGCGTTTCGGCGGTCCCCGCGTACGGTTCCGAGATCAGCCAGGCGAGGAATGCGCCCAGTGCGCCCGCGAGGCTGAGTTTGAGCGGCTGATTCACAGCGCTATTGCCGCCCTCGTCCAGTTGTCAGTGTTCTCATCGAACCTCCGATAGAATAACGCGCGACGGGAGGGACGCGCTGCAACAAGACGGGGGTCTCGGCGCGGTTAAGCGTTCTTTGGGATTCGATCGCGCCCCGAGGGGGGCGCGATCTGAGTCCCAGACATCGGGCTCGTTGATCTCGATGCCGGCTCTCCCAGCTACTCCGTGCAAAGCTAGTCTCCCGAATCCCTGATCTCTATCGTAAGCCGTCGCGACCGTTCCAGGGCCCCGGGGTCTGAGCGTTGAGGTTGAAACAGCCCCGCGCGTCTTGGGACCCCATGGCATGGCTTGGACGCGACTTAGGGCTCATGAGGTCGAGATCCGAGGTCCTTCGCTTCGAACCTCGCCGGACTCGGTTCTCCGCTTAGGATGACGCGCTCTGCAGGGCGTGACGGTCATTCGGGGGGATCGCGGTATTCGAAGCCCGCGGGGGCTGTCTTGCCGAGGCCGATGATGCCGGCGATGCGTTTCGCGGGAGTGTCGGGCCGCGCCGAGCCGTGGACGACCACGCAGAGGCGCTCACGCGCCCGAGTGAAGGCCACATAGAGGAGCCGAAGCTCCTCCTCCGTCTCCCGGGCATGACGAAGGTCGGCCAGCCAGGTGTAGTAGATCGAAGGGCGCTTGCCGAACTTGGTCACGGCTAGGTGCAGGCGAGGGTCGATCTCGACATCCTTGGAGCGCCGGCCCATCGCTTTGTGCATTTCGGGAACGATCACAACCGGCCATTCCAAGCCCTTCGCCTTATGGATGGTCATGATCGTGATCAGGTCGGCTTTCTCGTCCTCGGCGGGCGCGTCGCCTTCCCGGTGCTTCAGTCGCTGGATCTCCCGGATGCGCTCCGCGTATTCGAGCGGCCCCAACTCCGGCTCTTCGGCGGCAAGGCGGAGCAGCTTGCGCACGTTGGCGAGCAACTGAGGCGCGTTGCGGCGCAGCGCGAGGGAGGGCAGGTAACCGGAAACTGCGAAGAGCTCGGAGAGGACCTCCCAGGCGGAGAGGCGGTCGGCGAATCCACGCAACGGAGTGAACCACTCCAGAAAGCAGCTCAGCTTGTCCGCGTCTTCCTCCACCGGGGAAACGAATTCTCCGAGGCTGTCAACCACCGGCCGAGCCTGGGACAGCACGGCGATCGCGTCGAGGGATAGGCCGACGACAGGCGAACGGAGCATCGCGAGGAGGGCGAAATCGTCATAAGGATCGCCGAGCGCGCGGAGGGTGTTGGCGAGATCGCGGATCTCGAGCCGCGCGTAGAACCGCTCGGTTCCTCCCGTGATCCGGCATGGAATCTCGAGCCGGTCCAGGGAAGATTTCATCTCCTGGGCGAAGGCGGAGTCGCGCACGAGGATGGCCACGTCGCCGAGGCTGATCTCATGCTCCCCGAGCATCTCGCGGACCAGTTGAGCGATCTCGAAGGTGCTCTTGTCGGCCTGCCGCCACAGCTCCACGCCGGAATAGACCGGAAGCTCGATGACGTCGAGGTCGATCGGGGACGGGGGCGGGGTCATCGGCGCATAGTCGTGCCAAAGGCTTCCGAACACGAGATCGACGAAGCGCAGAATGCCTGGCCGGGAGCGCATGTTGACGGAAAGGCGCTTCGAATCCTCGCCGATTCGGTCCTTGAACAGGGCGGGATCGGCTAGCCGGAAACCGTAGATCGATTGCTGGGCGTCGCCGACGAGCATCTCCGACTCGATCTCCATCGCTTCGAGCAGGTGGTGCTGTAGAGGATTGACGTCCTGCGCCTCATCCACCATCACGACCTTGTATTGCTTTCGCACTCGCAGGCGCGTCGTGGCGGACCGTTGAAGAAGGCGCAGGGCGCGCGATTCGAGCGCCGTGAAATCGAGCCGCTGCTCGCGGTCGATCTCGTGCTCCATTCTGAGCCATGCCGAAGCGCAGATCTGGAAAAGGCCGGCGGTGTGATCGAGAGCTTCGCGATCGGCAGGCTCGTCCGGCTTGGCGGCGATCCAGCGAGGCGCGCGCTCGCCCCAGTCCTTGTAAGCGGCCTGGAGGCGATCGGCGAAGGCGCCTCCTCGGTGATTTGCCAGATAGTTGGAGACGGGCAGGGGCAGATGCTCCGCGATTCGACTCTCGATGAGATCTTGCAGCGACGCGGGGTCGCAGTAACGCCGTTCCAGTTCGTCGTATTCGAGTCCGGAGCCTCGGAGGCGATCGAGGACCGACTGAACGGAGGATTCCAGTTTGGCGTAGGGCGACTGACCGGCCCCGAACGAGCGCTGGCCGGCGAGGTAGGCGATGAGCCGTTCGGCCTCGGGACGCTCTTCGAGCGCGGAGGATAGGGTGTCGCGCACGGCGCGCTCCGCCATCTCGCCGGATTCGCCCTCACCGACGATCTCGAACTTCGGATCGAGGCCGGCTTCGAGAGCGTTCTCGCGAAGGAGCCGCTCACAAAACGAGTGGATCGTCTGAATCGGGCCGGTCTCGGCGACCTGCGCCTGACGCATGAGCCGCTTCTTGCGCAGATGAGCGACGATCCGGCGCTTCATCTCCGCGGCGGCCTTCTTCGTGAAGGTGATGGTGAGGATCTGGTCAGGTTCGAGCCCGTCCTCGACGTACTTCAGGTAGCGTTGGACGAGCACAGCCGTCTTGCCGGCTCCGGCGGAGGCGGTCACGATCATCGCCGAATCCAGAGCCTGAATGACTTCGAGCTGTTCGGGCGTCGGCTCGAAGGCCGGCGGGTCAGAAGTCGTCGACAAACGGCGTGTCCTCCCCGAAATCGAAAGACTGGCGACACAACTCGCCATAGTCGCACCAGGCGCAGTGCTCGCCTTTGATGGCACGGACGTCGACCGATTCCACGCGCCGCGCGGCCTCGCCGGCCAGTTCCTTGACTCCGTCGAAGAACTCGCGAGTGCCGATGGATTCGGAGCCGGCGAGATCGATCACGCGCAGCCCTTGATCGGCCCTTCCCGCCAGATTGACGCCGGCAACGCGCGGCAGGACGAGCAAGAAGCGCTCGCCGGCCATGGTTTCTACCTCGACGGCGGCCGCCGACTCCTTCGGCCAGGCGGCGAGAAGGTGCACCCCGTAATAGAGCTTGTCCTGGTCCGCCAGTTCATTGGTCGTCCCATAGCTTTTGGCCGGTCCCGACGTTTCGACGAGATGCACGACGCTGTAGGGGCCGAGACGCGAAGTCGCCGGGACCGAACCGCCGAGCTTTACCTTTTTGGGAAGGCTGTCGCGAAGGCCCTCCTCGCCAAAGGCGACACCGGTCTTCACCTCGGCTTTCGGCCACAGGCGTCGGGCCGCGAACTCGCGATCGATCCACTCTCGGATTTGTCGCCGTCCCCCGGATCTCAGGAGTGCGATCTCCCAGTCGGGAGCATCGGAAACCAACTCGTCGAGGTGACGTTCGAGAGCCGATTCGAGGGCCCGGCGTGCCGTCTCATCGTCCTTCCCAAGCGCGAGGCCGGCGTCTTCGGGAAGCCTGACCAGGGAGAACCAGCGCGCGCGAAGCCGCTGTGGCTGGACTCGGAGCTTGCGGCGAGCGAAGTAGCTGAATGGACACTGGAGCGCCTCGCGGAGCTCTCTGGGCTTAAGCCCTTTGCCGTCGGGAGCAAAGGCTCGGGACGTGAACGGATTGGTGAACTCCAGGGGGAGCGGCTCGGCTCGATCCGGCACTTCCATGGCCGCCTTGATACGGCGATCGGAGTCGGCCAGGCAGTCCTCGAGCGCGGGGGTCAGGTCTCGGCGCGAACGCGAGAGCTTCTCGACGTGGCCGAGGGCGCGCTCGACTTCGTCGAGATAGAAGGCGGGAACGTTGTCGCGATCCTCGTCCGTTTCCGGATAGCTCAGGATCAGCGAATCGGTCGCGGCGGCGCAGACCGAATAGAACTCGTCGCGTTCCGCCTCTGCACGGTCGCGGGAAGTCGGCAGGGGCTCGCCACCCAGGATCGCGGAGATCGCTTCGCGGTCAAAGTCGGAAAGGACGGGATCCTCGGTCCTCCGCCGGGGAAAGACGCCTTCCAGCATACCGAGAACGAACAGGCAACTCGACGCGGGAAGGGAATCGGCCTGGGCGGTGACGAAGAGGCCGATATCGCCGGCGGGAACGCTGACGTCGGATTCCGCCCAGGTGGCTCTCGCGCTCCTCGCGAATTCGCCCAGCGTGATCGATCTCGGCTTCCGCAGGCGGCGCACCGAGGCAAGCTGGTTCAGCGACTGGTGAAGGACGTAGCCGGCCCGGCGGTCGCGCTCCCGCCCGGCCGCCGGCCCATTCTCGATCGGAAGCAGGATCATGAGGTCGCGCAGCTTGCCGATCCACGCTTCGGGAAGGGCGGGAGCGGCGATCGCGTCGTCGCGCCAGTCGAGGAGCTTGCCGAGCCAGGCGAAGCGGTCGTCCTGGGCGGCCGACCATTCGCGCAGGCTGCGCCATTGTTCGGTCCGGGTCGAGTGAGCGGCTCTCAGGGCCGACCCGAGCGACTCGCGCGCTTCATGATCGAGGGCCACGTAAGTCGTACGGGCGATCGGCATGAGCGTCCGCACGTCTCTCGAAGCGCAGAATTCGAGTGCCGCCTGGGCGAGCCGGGCGAAGCTGTTCGTCATCAGGGGCGCGCGACGCCACATCCGCAGGGGCACGCCCAACCGCTTGGCCGAGGCTTCGATGAGGGGAGCGTAGGCGGTGAGGTCGCGCACGTAGAGAGCCATCCGCTCGTACGGCGTCCCCTCTCGATGACGCTCGATACAGCCGCGCAAAGCCCATTCGGCCTCGGCGAGAGGATCGGCAGCGCTTACCAGCTTGGCGTTCGGGGTTTGGAGTTCGGAGTCCGACTCGTGGGAATCCGCCGGTCTCTCATCCACAAAGAGGTTCAGGAGGAGGCGATTGGATGTACCGGCGGGTTCAGGTTCGATTCCGAGAGCGGCGTGAGTGCGGAGGGCGCCCTTAAAGATGTCCGCGCCGGCCGGATGGCGATAGGTGACGATCGTGACGTCGGCCCCCTGCCTGGCCGCCCATTGCAGGAGCTTGATCGCCTTGGGGACGAACCGGCTGCCGGCGAGCACAAGCACGCGACCCAGATCGGCGCCCATTTCGAGAGCGCCGCCCAGGCACAACCCATAGTGCTCTCGACTGAAGCTCCTTCCCAGTTGGCGCAGGGTCTCGGCAGCCTGGCGCTCGATCTCGGACAAGGATGCGAGCTTGGAAGACAGTCCGGGCTCGGCTTGAGCCGCCGCGACATCGAGCTCTTCCGGCCCCACCTCGCCGTCGCTCAACTCACGAAGCGCTTCGGTGATCGCCCGATGCAGACCGGGTCGGTTGGCGGTCAGGGCGAAGGGACCGTCGCCGGCAAGCTCCTCGCATGCGGCGCCCACCGCGGCCATCGCGTGGCCTTCGTGGGCGATCGGCATTGGGAGTTCGCCGCACATCGCGGCGAGTCGCCGGACGAGGCTGCCGAACGGGACAGACTCGACATCGGCGCCTTCCGGGATCAGCGCGGCAAGAGTCTTGACGGCCGGATCGGACAGAGAGGTCACGAGGCCAGGCCGGCGGGAGAACTCGCGAACGATCGGCGCCAGGTTTGCGGGACCTGGGATCGCGCCGATCAGCCGAATTCGACCCTTCCTCATTCGCTAGACGTTAGTGTACGCGTTCGGGGGGCGCCGGGATGTTGGGGTGTTGGGTCTTGGGGTGTTGGGGTGTTGGGGTGTTGGGGTATTAGGGTATTAGGGTATTAGGGTGTTAGGGTATTAGGGTGTTGGGCGTCTGAGGCTTGGGGGCGTTGGGCGGGATTCCGCGATGGGGAGGCTGGGGTTGTACAATTGCCGAATGGCGGAGCGTGTTTGGAGCAGCCGGGCGAAGTGGGCGGGGAACTTGATTCCCGTCGCGTTCATGGCGCCCTTCGCGATCGCGGGCATCCTTCTGATGGTGTCGCTGCACCAGATCAATGCTCTCGGGGTCGCCCTCTGCCTGCTCAGCCTCGTAGCCGGATGGCTTGCCGTCAATCGATTCGGGCTTTTCGGCAACGAGCGGTTGCGCCGCCAGATTCAGACCCGCGTTCTCGGCGAATCCGGCCGGGACGCCTCCAAGGGGATTTTCGTCGGCTTCGCGCGCCCCGCGTTCGTCGGGCTCCTCGACGCTCATGAGGATCTGGGGTTCCTTTTTCTCGACCAGGACGAGCTTGCTTTCATTGGGGAAGTGCACCAGGCGACGGTTCGCCGCCAGGATGTGCTCGGCGTCCGGTTTCGGGCCAACGTGCATTCGACGCTTGGCCTCGGCCGATGGGTCGGCATCGAGGCGATCCACAAAGGCAAGCGCGTGCGGCTCCTCGTCGAGCCAAGGGAGGCAAAGACCCTTCTCGGCAACCGCAAGCGAGGGACACAACTGCGGCGCGAAATCATCGATTGGGCCCGGTGATCGAAACTGGATCCCAACGCCCCAACGCCCCAAAGAGTGCGAATATCAAAAAGAAGAGCGGCCCTGGACCGGAGTCCAGAGCCGCCTTCCGATGTTTGCCGGGAGATCCGGAGGTTTTACTGCAGGAGCTTAAGGACTGCCTGCGGGTTGGAGTTGGCTTGCGCCAGAACCGAGATGCCGGCCTGCTGGAGAATCTGAAGCTTCGTGAAGTTCGTCATCTCCGATGCGACGTCGACGTCCTGGATGGAGGACACCGTCGCCGTCATATTCTGGGCCGCGGTCTGCAGAGACGAGATGTTCGACTGCAGAACGTTGGTCTGGAAGTTGCCCATGTCGCCCTGAGCGCTGCTCACTTGAGAGATCGCAGCATCGATGACCTTCAGCGCGTTGGTGGCACCGCTGGCCGTCGTCAGGTCGAGGTTATTCATCGAAAGACCGGTCACCGCGCTGGTGCCAAGCTGGCTGGCCGCGAAATTGCCGATGCTCAGACTCACCGTCTGGCCCGCATCCGCACCGATCTGGAACTGGGACGTACCGACGACGACCTCACCGGCCGTATCGTTGGCGACGCTGGTCGCATTACCGGCCAGAGTCGTGGTAATCGAGTTGCCATTGGCATCCGTGAAGGTCAGCCCGTCGCTGGCGCCCTTGCTCGCCGTGAAGAGAGCGGAAGCCGTGCCGATCTTGACGGCGAGAACGCCGTCGGTACCGGTCGTGGAGCTGAAGCCGGCGGAGCCCTTGAGAAGGCCGCCCGCATCCGACAGGTTGATCACGCCCTTCGAGCCGTATTCGGTCGAGGTGAGAACGATCTTGCCGTCGCCCGTGCCCGCCGTCGCGGTGACGCCGGTCGCGGTGGAGGCCTTATTGATCATGTCGCGAATCGACAGAGCGTTGTCGGTCGCCGCGACGTTGAAGGTCGTCCCATTGATCGTGAACTGGTCGGCTGTTCCGACCGCAGTCGTATCGTCGGCTGCGACGGCGGCGCTGGTGACGGATGCCTGGGTCGACGCCGAGTTAACCGTCACGGTGACGCCGGAATTCGCGGTCAAAGCCGCTCCGCCGAACGTTCCGCCGATGCTGATCTGGGAGAAGTTCGTGCCGTCGGTCACGCTCGAGGCTACGCCCGAGCTGCCGTCGAGCAGGTTCTTCGTTCCGTACTGGGTCGTTTGCGCGATCCGGGTGATCGAAGAAACGATCGAGTTGAGCTGCGACTGATCCGCCTGGATCTGCTGCGGCGTCAAGCTACCGCTGTTGCCGGCGGCAACGGCGAGACTTCGCGCGCTTTGCAGCAGGGAGCTGACCTGCGAAAGGGCTCCCTCCGCCGTCTTCACGTAGTTGATCGCGTCGTTGCTGTTCGTGATCGCCTGGTTGACACCGCCGATCTGAGCTTGGAAGCTGGTGGCGCTGATCAGGCCGGAAGGATCATCGGCCGCCGAATTGATTCGGAGACCGGATGACAGTCGAGTGATAGACTGACTCAGTTGGTTGCCTGTGTTCGACAGGTTCTGCAATGCGGTCATTGCAGCCAAGTTCGTGTTGATTGTGAATGACATTCAATCCTCCGTGATTCTGCCCACCCGAAGTCAACAACCGGATCGAGCCACACCTTCTCGAGAGCCCATCCTGGACTCATTTCGGTCTAGACGCCGCGTGCGACGCCCGCTCTTCGGGATACGGGGCACCACGAGGAACCCCGTACGCTTGCTATGTTCCTCGGGGCGTCGGCGAACAACCTGGTAATTGGGCCAGTATCTTGAAAAAGGATGTCGAACCTGAATGTTTTCGCCGCCGAAAAGCGCACCGCTATCTACGAAGATCTCTTGAACGGCCGCGAGCCGCGGGAGGGCCTATTCGACCCCGCGGTGCTGCGGGAGGCCAAGGCGAAGGGCTCTCCTCAGATGGGTACCACGACCTACACGCCGGCCGAGATCAAGTTCGAGTTTATCTATCCGGACCCGAACGGGGCTCCGAACATCGTCGCGGTGACCCTGCCGGCGCCGGAGCGTATCGTGTTCCTACCCGTGCCGTCCTGGGTGGTGGAGAACATCTGGCAGGGCAGCATCGCCGGCACTCCCCACTTCGAGAGCGAGGCGAACCGGCTGGTGCGGGAGTTCGAAGCCGAGCTTTGCCCCGAAGCCAACCCGAAGTGGTTCGAAAGATCCGCCCCGACTCACCGAGAGTGACGAGTCGAATGCGCTCCCCTCATCAGCCGGTCAGGAATCAGGGAATGACATCCCAGACCGCCTGGTCGAAGTAGTCGCGCCAGATTCTTGCCGTCTTGGAGTGATAGCTTGCACTCGTGATCTCGGCTCGGACCGCTCCGTCGGCTCGGACGAATCGGCTAAGGTCTCCCGTCGCGGAGCAGCTTAGAAAGGTATCGGTCACGGCGGAAACCGTGCTCTTGACCGTCTCGTACAGCCCGGTCCGCCAGTTGAAGAAGGACAGGCTCATCGCGCCCGGCGCTTCGGGGTCGTGGGAGACGAGCGTGAACTGGAGGGCCTTGGGATTCAGAGAGGGGGACGTTCCGTCGAGGATGATGGAGACC
>DATJYD010000775.1:0-2430 GCA_035499755.1 Fimbriimonadaceae bacterium | reverse complement strand
CCCGAGCCGCCTCTGGATCGCCTTCAACTCGTCCGATGGTGCATCGATCCATCGGATGCCTCCTTCCGGCTTCTCCTTCGGCCAATGTCGGTATATGCGATCGCGGGTCGCAAGTTGTCGCAGTGTCTCCTCGTCCACGCCCAACGCTCGGGCGAGATCAGAGACGGACCTGCATTCCCCGGCGCTCTGCCAAATGGAGGACGCTTGACGAAAGTGCGTGTCCTCTCGTTGCTGCTCGGGCCTTTCGTCCGCACTTCGGACGAGAGCGGGCGCGGAGCACGCATCCACCGAGCGCCGGGGCGAGGTCTGACAGGGGTCGATGGGAAGGTAACGGGAGTTGTGGTGAAACGAGTCCCTCGCCATGTCCCCCTGATGCTTCCCTCGTCCTCTGCCTTCACCGCTGTTCCCCCGTTGGTATCCTTGGGTAGGATTGTTGCCCCTCGGATCCGGGCCTCTCAGCGGTTCGGGGAATTGGGTCCCGTCTCCCATCGCCTTCTCCTTGTTCGGGACGATTCTCACTGTTAGCGCCCGCTCAGGCCAAGCCGGGCCGGAGCCAGCCCGCCATCTTGGAACAGGTTCCGCCGGGAGCCATGACCGACGCGCAGATCTCGGTTAGAGCCCAACCGTCGTCTGTGCAGCCATGGGCCTTAGCTTCCGCCAGCGCTAGCTCGTAGAACTCGATGTCATCCTCATAAATCCCGAACCGCAGCGGACGGCGCGATTTTGAGCCGTCCTGCAAGCTGGCCGGGGGGTTCGGGCCACCCACGTACTCTTCGCACGCGTGGAGGATCGCGACGGCCATGGAGCGGGTGGAGCTGTAAGCCTTGATTCGCCTTACTGTCTCGAAAACAACTCGACGCTGGTTCTCAGTCAGGTACACCACGAGTTGGTGCTTCGGGTGTCGGGCTATCGAGTAATAAGAAGCCGGGGCGCCCATCGACCCCTCCAACCGCTTGCGCGCGCCAGTGCCCCCCCGAGATGAGGAAGGCGTAGTCGTGACCAAGGAGGGGTGAGGAGGTTCCGCAGAGCACACAAGAGCCTGCTCACGAATCGCGGAAGCATCACGTCCGCAATGATCAAGTCCGTTGGAAGTCACAGCCTTCTCCTCTGGAGTCTGAGTCCGCTTCTCGGCCAATGGACCGCACACGTGTGCGAAACGGCCGATTGGGCCAGTCGCTCTAGTACGGACGTACGTCTGATGATCTACCAAGACGAATCCGAGTCACGGCCGGACCACGACGCACCTCTCGATTGACCTTGGCCCGCCATACGATCACGCGTTCGAGTCTTTGTAGACGAGGTA
This sequence comes from Fimbriimonadaceae bacterium, assembly GCA_035499755.1. Classification (GTDB taxonomy): domain Bacteria; phylum Armatimonadota; class Fimbriimonadia; order Fimbriimonadales; family Fimbriimonadaceae; genus JAEVZK01. The sequence continues at coordinate 1,127 of DATJYD010000775.1, read as the reverse complement.
GCGCGCGTCGAAGCTGCTTCACGCTCAGTCCCGACGCCTGAGAGAGAGCTTCTCGCGTTAGCGCGAGGCTATAGCACCCATTCCGGCCCAGGCGCGGGAACGATTCGTCGGGGCCCGTAAGAACATGACGGAGGAAGTCGAGAAGGACTCCCGCGACGACGTCTCCTTCCGCGTCGATGATTGCCTGCCCAAGGCCCCACGATCGCGAGCGCGGGATCTCTGACGTATCCTCGGCGGGCGATGTCACGGCGCGCCTCCCGCAAGGCCGGGAACGAGATGCGACGCGAGGAACGCCTCGAGGTCACTCCTCCGGTATCGGATGGTTCGAGGGGAGAGCCGGATGAAGGGCACGCGCTTGGGCCCGAACCGGTCCAGCTCAAGCCACCGGGGCTTGACCCCCAACAGTTGCGCGGCCGCGCGGGTGTCGAGCAGAGTGGATGAATCGAGGCTTGCCGCCGAGGTGAGCTCGGCGGCCTCAGCTGCGGTAAGAACTTCGCCGACAGGTGTAACGGAGGCGGCCACGCGATCCCCCTACCGCGATCGCGATGATTCTTCGCGATGCGCCTGAGTCCAAGCAGAAGGCTTTTGCGCTGGCCGCCGCGGGAGCTGACGCGCCCGGGTGCTCCTTTTGCCTTAGGCGGTGGAGCACATCCACGGTCACCCACAATAGTATCGACGGAATCCGAAGGGTCAAGCGGTCGGACGCAAGAATCAACAAGTGGGGAGGGCGTGCTACGCGAGGATCTCCAAAGCCTCGTCGGTGCCTGAGCCGGCGCTCTCTAGAGTTCTTCGGGATGCAAGAGCAAGCAACTGATCGGCAACTCGGTCGGCATGCTCCCGAAGCTGCTCTGCACTCGCGACGACGTAACCCGCGGTAACGTCGCCGGCTCCGCTGCGGTGGTTGAGAAGTCCCGAGCCGAGTCGAAGCGATCGAAGAAATGATCGTTCCGTCTGCAATCCGCGCTCGCTACGAAGCAGTGCTGCCCTATGTGACTGACATCCAGAAACGCGCCTCCGCAACGTTGCTCCGGTTCTGTGGAGAGCAGTCCTATCAATTTGAGGGGCGCATCAAGAGCTTGGAGTCCGTCGCGGAAAAGATCGAGTCCGGCAGGTTTCGGCACGCGCCC
>DATJYD010000774.1:0-5440 GCA_035499755.1 Fimbriimonadaceae bacterium | reverse complement strand
ACGAGACGCCGGTTCTTCGCCGAGTCCACGTTTTCGCCGAGGAGCTTCTCGGTCGCGCCGAGAGTGAGGTTGACGACTTCCAGCCTCAACTCGCCGAGGACCCGGGTCCTTTCCGCTTCGATGTCCTGGGTGGCGCGCTTGACAAGCTCGTCGGCTCGGGCCGTGGCCTCCGCCATGAGGGTCTGCCGAAGCTGCTGGGCCTCCTTGATTTGAGCCTGGATCTGCTCGCGGGCCTCGGCTTCGGTCTGGGCAAGCCGGCGCTCATAATCGGTGCGCATCTGGCCCATCGTCACCTTCAGGTTCTCGGCTTCGCTAAAGGTCTTCTCTAGTTCGGTGTTCCTCTCCTCGATCGCCTCATGAAGGGGCGCATAGAAGAAGATGTTGATGACCTGGATGAAGACCAGGAACCAGCCGACGTTGTTGATGACCTTGGAGAAGTCAAGCTGCAGGCCCGAGAACATCGCGGGCGTCGTCCACGGCTGGCCGTACGTGAAGAACCCGACGGCGATACAGATCGCGCCGAGAACGAAGAGGATCGCCTTGACGCCGATCTCTCCCTGCGTGAGTTTGCGCTTGTTCGTGTTCGTTGCCATAGATGTTCGCGGGCCGGGAGGCTACTCCGGGACGGAGAGGTTGGGGGTGTCCGAGGGAACGTTCGAAGCGACGTGGCTCTTGGACTCGATGCGCATTCCGCTGGCCGCTCCGGCGGCGTTCGCGGCGGGGATCTTGCCCATCATGAGGAAGCCGAGAACGAACGAGAGCAGGAAGACGAGCTCGAGGAAGACGAGGCCGAGAAGCATCGAGTTGTTGATCTGCTTGGCCGCTTCCGGCTGCCGCGACATGCCGTTGAGGCCGCCGTTCGTCGCCAGCCCCTGGCCGATGCCAACTCCAAGGCCGGCGATTCCCACCGCCAGGCCGATTCCTATCGCGATATTCATGAGATTTTAGATTTCCTCCGTTGTTTAAGCAAGTTCAAGGTCGAATGAAACTGGATTACGCGCGCGCGGTGTCCGGCGTCTGGTTATGGGCGGGCACGAGGTGAGCCCCTTCCTGATGCATGGACTCGACGTCATAGTGCTCTTCTTCATGCTCGTGAGAGGTCACGATGTTCAGGTAGGTGCAGAACAGAATGGTCCAGACGAAGGCCTGGATGACGCAGGTGAAGAGCTTAATCGGCAGAAGCAGGCCGCCGAGGGGGACGTGGCCAACGATGCCGTTGAGCGCGGTGATGACGATGTGGCCGCCTTCGATGTTCCCATAGAGTCGGATGGAGAGCGAGACCAGCTTCATGCACTCGGACACGATCTCCACGCAAAACAGCAGTCCGCTGATGAGCACCATCGCGCCTGCCATCTTGGGACCGGAGAAGTGCTTGATGTGGCCCCAGAGACCGTTCACCCGGATGCCTTCCCACTGAACGTAGCCGACCGTGATGAGGGCCATCCCGATGTTCAGGCTCCAGTCCGAGCTTGGCGTGTAAGGGAAGATCAGGCCGAAGATGTTGGCCACGAAGATGAACGACCAGAAGGCGAGCAGGATCGAAACGTACTTGCGGCCGTGGGGGCCGATGACGCTGACCGTCATGTTCTCCAGGAAGAGATAAACGTGTTCGGCGAGCTTGGCGGGGAGACCCACGGGCGTCCGCTTGGTGAGACCCCGGCGGGCGATCGTATAGAAGACCGATACCGTCAGCATCACGAGCCCGGTGTACCAAAAGATATTGAGACCGATGCCTTCCTTATTGCTCGATGCCTCGGCGAGCACTGGCAACAGGGTGGGTAGCAGGTTCATGGGCTTCTGTCTTTTTGGGAACGATTCCTAGGCGTCAGCGCGGGCTAGCCGCCAGACGACCGCCGAGTATACCAGCCCCAATGTTGCCAAAAAGCAATAGATGCCAGGCATTGCAAGTCGGGTCGCCAGATAGATGATCAGGGCCACCGCGGGGAGCTTGACGAGGATCACGGCCGCCGTCACGCCCGACGCTTTCGGCATGCTCCTTTCCGTCGGCACGACGGAGTCGACGAGGAGCCTCAGCGAGGCGACGCTGAGGGCGGCCAGAACGGCGGCAAGCCCGCAGCCGGCGAGGCCTTCCAAACCCGCTAAGAACCACGAGCCGGCGAGCGCGGCGAGTCCGCCGGCGATGAGAAGGGCGAGCTTCATTTCGGGCGGTTGATCAGCCAGAAGACGAAGGCGATGCCGGCGACGCAGCCGGCAAGTCCGCCAAAGGCGGGGCCGAAGCCCGCGCTGTGGGGACCGTGGTCGAGCAGCCATCCGATGCCGAATCCGGCCGCCATCATGCCGACGAGGGCATAGGCAGCGGTCATCCCGATGCCTAGGCCGTGGTAGCCATGGTCGGGTACGCCTTTCTGAAGCATCTTGGGGCGGTCGACTTTGAGCTCCGGCGGCTCGGGCATGCGTGAGCGGCCGGCCTGCGAGACCTTGTCGCGCATGTCTTGCATCCGGGCCTCGATCTCCTCATCGGTGGGCGGCTCGGGAAACCGGCTCTTCTCGCCCTCATCTTCCTCGTGGAGGCGGAACTCCCGCAGCCGCTTTTCGAGCTCCCGCTCGATATCGTCGACATCTTCGTCGGGCTCGTCCGGCATGCATTAAAGGTACCTGGCTCCGCCCCTGGCACCCGGCGCCCGGCATCAATCATCATGGAATCGGTGGATCGCTCGCTGGATACCGAAGCTCAATTCCTCAAGGGAGTCGGGCCGCGCTTCGCCTCCGGGTTTGCCAAGCTGGGACTGCGCACGGTTCGCGACGTGCTGTATCACTTCCCGCGCCGCTATGAGGATCGGCGTCATCTCCCGCCGATCTCGAAGATCCGGCCCGGCGAGTTCGCGACGGTCAAGGGCGACCTGATGAACGTCGAATCCCGGCCGACTCGGGGCGGGATGGTGATCCTGAAGGCGACGATCGGCGACGGCACCGGAGTCGTTGGCCTGACCTGGTTCAACCAGCCGTGGATCGGACGCCAACTCAAAGGCTACAACGGACCGATCATCGCCTACGGCCTCGTCAAGGAAGCTTCCTTCGGCTGCGAGATCAACGGACCGGAATGGGAGATGATCGACGAGGACACTGATCCCGCCGATTTCGCTCGCATCGTGCCGGTCTATCCGGCGACGGAAGGGGTCTCGCAGAAGTCCCTTCGCAAAGCCGCTGCCTGCGCGGTCGAGCAGTATCTGCAGTTCGTACAAGAGCCGCTGCCGGATTATCTGCGACAAGAGCAGAAGCTGCAGCCGATCCGCTGGTGTCTGCGCCAGATCCACGATCCTGAGTCGGACGAGTTCCGCGCGAAAGCGCGCAAGCGGCTGGTGTTCGAGGAGTTCTTCTACATGCAGGTCGCCCTCGCCATGAGGAGAGCCGAGACCCAACAGGAGTTGGGGATCGCGTTCCCGCTTGCTTCCCTCGCGGGAGGATTACAGGATTCGACGATTGAAGGATTGAAGGATTGGAGGATTGAAGGATTGGAGGACGGAGATGGGGGACTCTCCAACCCTCCAATCCTCCCATCCTCCAACCCTCCAACCCTCCAATCCTCCCATCCTCCAATCCTTCAACCCTCCAATCCTCGGCTCCCCGTAGCGCGGTCGTCAAGAAGCCCCGCCATTCCTCCCATCTCTTTGACGAGGAGCAAGCCGCACTCCGCGAAGGCGAGCCTCTGTGGGATCAGATCCACCGGATGCTCCCCTTCGACCTGACCGGCGCCCAGCGCCGCGTGATTGGGGAGATCTTCGAGGACATGAAGCGTCCGCACCCCATGAATCGGCTTGTGCAGGGCGACGTCGGGTCTGGCAAGACCGCCGTCGCGGCGGCCGCGATGCTCGCCGCCGTCCGTTGCGGCTATCAGGCCGCGCTCATGGCGCCCACCGAGATTCTCGCCGAGCAGCACCAAGCCAATCTCCACCGGATATTCGAGCCGCTGGGCATCGACGTCGTTCTCCTCGTGGGCAAGCAGACGGCCCGCGAAAGAAAGCGGGCCTTGGATCAGACTGCGAGCGGGCAGGCCAAGATCGCGATCGGCACCCATGCCCTCATCCAGGAGGGTGTGCAGTTCGATCGCCTCGGATTCGTCGTCGTCGACGAGCAGCACCGCTTCGGTGTCCTTCAACGGGCATCCTTGAGAGAGAAAGGACTCGGCAATCCCGACGTGCTCGTCATGACCGCAACCCCGATCCCGCGAACGCTGACCATGGCCATCTACGGCGACCTCGACCTCTCGGTCATCGATGAGATGCCGCCCGGGCGCAAGCCGATCAAGACCCACTGGATGCCGCCGTTTAAGCGCCAGTCGGTCTACGAGACGGTGCGCACGCTCATTCAAGAGGGACGGCAGGCGTATTTCGTCTGCCCGATGATCAGCGAGAACGAGAAAATGCTTGCCCAGGCCGCGACCGATCTGCACTATCAGCTCAGCAAAGGCGTGTTCGCCGACCTGCGCGTCGGCCTTCTCCATGGACAGTTGAAGGCCCGCGAGAAGGAGGAGGCGATGGAGAGGTTCCGAGCCAAGGAGATCGACGTACTTGTGAGCACGACCGTGATCGAGGTCGGCGTCGACGTCCCCAACGCTTCGATCATGGTGATCGAAGACGCCAACCGTTTTGGCTTATCCCAGCTTCATCAGCTTCGGGGCAGGGTTGGCAGGGGCGAATGGCAGAGCTTCTGTGTGCTGGTGGCGGAGGCAAAGACCGACGACGCTCGCGCGAGGATGGACATCATGGTCCAAACGAACGACGGCTTCAAGATCGCGGAGGAGGACCTGAAGCTCCGCGGACCGGGAGAACTGGCGGGGACGAAGCAGAGCGGAAACCTCGACTTCAAGCTCGCCGACCTCGTCCAGGACGCGCGTCTCCTCGAAGTTTCGCGCCAAGCGGCGATGGATCTCATCTCACGCGACCCGTCGCTGAGCCAGTCGGAACACGCAGGGATTCTCGTCAAGGTGCAGGAGAGGCGGAGCCAAATGGCGGTGGCAACGATCTCCTAACCGTCGGACCGCGCACCTCCGAAATGCGCTCCGGTGTTTGACAAAAATTCGCGGTCCGCTGGAGCATCCTCCCTCTATAGCCACCCCCCCGGGAGGATGCTTTGGGCTTAGGGCCTGCCGATGGCGATTCCTTTCATTGGACCCCGCTGCTTGCCATAAGCGGCATCGTAGTAGCTCTGCTGGGTCGCCTTGTCTTTGGCGCTCCAGAGGACAGATCCGTGATAGGCGAGGACGTGACCTTCGTAGCGAATCGGCCTCACATTTATGAACTTGGCGTAGCCCACAAAATGGCGGCCGTAGCGAGACGAGTCAGCTTTCCAGATCGGCACCTCGAGATTGAACTTGTCCGGCACGTGAAAGTCGGGACCGAAATCGCCCTGAACCTGCAGCAGGTCGAGCCCGCGATAGTGGAGGGGCTCCGACACCCATCTTCCGCCGTTTTGCCAAGTT
>DATJYD010000773.1:0-9368 GCA_035499755.1 Fimbriimonadaceae bacterium | reverse complement strand
CCCTGCGACATGTGCATCTTCGATCCGTCCGAGTTTATGGTAAACGTGGGCAGTGTGGCTGCGGATCCGCCAATCGGAGTAATCGTTATCTTGTCTCCGTCGAGGGTCCACTTGGCGTTCAGGCTGTTACCCCCATCGAGCTCGCGATCGCGAGGGTGCCATCCTCTTTGAAATCGAACCGGCCGGCGTCGAGGCTCTGGTTCACCTTGTCCGCCCCAAGCTCCTGCTTCGCATGGTCGAGGAGGGGCGACTTAACGGATGCCGTATCGATCTTCCATTTTCCGACGATTTTCGATTTGAGGCCGCCGCAACCGGCGATTACGAGGACGCCGACGAGGACGAGAATGGGTAGGCAACGCATAAGTTCTGGTTTCCCGATCCGCATGTCTTGATTGATACGCCGCGAGGAGCGTAAAGGATTCGGGAATCACGGGTGGCGGGCCGACGACTCCTTGCTGGTGGGCGAGAACGACTGAGCGACGTAGGGGGCGAGAACGAGAAACATGTCCCGCACGGGATCCTCCGCGAGCTCACGGACGACCGGGTCGTTCGTGGCTTGCCCGAGTGCGGTGACGGCCGCGGACTCGTCCCCCGTCGCGAACCTCTCGAGGGCCGCCTTGACTTTGCGGCTGCGCTTCGTAACCGGCTGCAGAAGGTCGAGGAGCGCCGTATCGCGAGCGATCCCGGTCTTGAGAAAGAGCTTGTAGGCCACGGTTTCGACCCCGAGCAGGCGCGCAACTCCGAGTAGGCAGCGCCGGCGCGCGAGAACCGTGTTGCTGGCCCGCGCGACCTCGAGGATCTGAGGGATCTGATCCAGTCCTCCTATCGCGCTCAGCGCGTAGGCCACTTCGCTCGCTGCCTCGTCCCGATAACGTGCGAGGGATTGCCGAACGTAAGGCAGCGCATTCCGAAGCTCCATCTCGGATACCGCCTCCGCGGCCGCCACCCGCACGCTCGGATGAGGGCTGAAGAGCGCATCCGAGATGACTTGAGTGGCCTCAGTCGCGCCGATCAAGCGCAGCGCCTGAATGCTCGCGCGCTGGAGATCCGGATCTTCGGTCTCCGCCGCGCTCTGCATGAGCGATCCGATCGCGTCCGGGCTGCCGATCCGGCCCAGGGCCCGCGCCGCCGCCCGGCGGAGGAGGGAGCGGGGGCTCTGCAGAAACGACACGAGAGTCTCCACCGCCTCCGGGGAGCCGAGAACCTCCAAAGCACGGATCGTCTCCTCCTCGACGAGATCCGGATGCTCGTCGATATGTTCGAGGAGAGGCTTGACCAAATGCGGGTCGCCAAGCTGTGCGAGCGTGTATGCGGCCTGGCGTCGCACCTGGGGCGACGGATCGGCCAGCGAACTCACGACTTCGTCCGAGGCCAGGCTCATCATCTGTGTCCCAACTTTCTCGAGCGCCTCGGCGCGCTCGGCCGTATCCGTGCTGCGGGCGAGCGTGCGCATCGCACGGACTCCGCCTGGGGTTACTGCCCGCAAGTCCCGCAGAGTCCGCCCGACCCGCGACGATCCCTCCTCGCGGACCGGCACGATGAATACGATCGCGATAATGCGCAGCAGCATGGTCGCGGCGAAAAGGCCCTTGTAGGCGATGAGCGGATTGAACTCCGCGCGCAGGCTGCTCATCAGAGCGGTGCCGAGCAGGGGCGCAACCCCCGCGAAGAGCGATTGAAGGGCCATGCCGGCTCCGATGTAATTGGCCCGATCCCCCGCCTTCGCGGTCGCGAGAATCAGGTTGAACTGGCTGACTCCAACCGCGCCCCAGAAGAAGCCCATGATCAGATGGCCCGGAATCAGGATCGAGATATTCCAGGTCTCCCTTCCCGGCACCGTCATAAGCCAGGGGATCATGTTGAAGGAGGCGATCCCGGATCCGCCGATGATCAGGGTCGGCTTGTTGCCGTATTTGTCAGAAACGAAGCCCCAGAACGACGACGAGACGACGATCCCGATCGCCTGCATGACGCCAAGGAACTGAAGTTCGGTGAACGATAGCTTGAGGCTCTCCAGAGCGTAGGCTGTGAAGAATCCGCCGGCAAAGGCCTGCCCCACGAAGAAGATGGCGAGGAAGGTCAGGACCTTGCGGAAATTGCGGTCCGTAAAGGGAGCCTTGATCGCGACCAGGCTGGTCCGCAGGTTCTGCTTGACCGGTTCCAGGCGTCTGATGTCGCGCATGGACAGGAAGAACCCGTAGCTGAGCGCCGCGAAGATCGAGCCGGTCGCGAAGAGGACTGAAAGCCCGGTCGCTTCGTTGCCGTTTCCGCGAAACCAGTCGAGGGCGAGACCGGCGATGATGCCGACCACGGCGCCAACCGCGTTGAGGATCGCGTTCCGCCTACCAAAGAACCAACCCCGCGAGTTTTCCGGAATCAACTCGGCCAGCCACTCGTTGTAGATCGGATTGATGACCAGCACCGCTGCCGAGGCGACGCAGACGCAGGACATCAAGATGGTCAGCTTGACCTGGCCGGAGATGGCGAGAAGGGGAAGGATGCAGAGCGGGATGTAGAGGAAGCGCCAGAGACCGCCGCCGACCGCGACATAGGGCTTGTAGGTGGGGAAGCTGCGGCCCCAGATCGCGCCCGGGAGCTGCAGGACGCCGAGCATGCTGGGCAAGGCGGAAAGCACCCCAATCCAGATGTCTGACGCTGCCCCGGGTTGGACGAGCTTGATGAAGCCGATGAGGAAGTTGCCGCCGACGAGGGTGCCGAACGCGGTCGCGCAAGCGCCATCGGCGTTGGCGATCCTAAGCGATCGTAGGTTCTGAAGTCGGTTGACGCCGCCGGCCATAGCAACGAATCGCGCGCCTCTCTCCCTGGCATCGCGTGCTCACCCTCTATTGTGAAGGTTCTGGCCGTTTCCGCATGCAGAGGATTGCCGATTGTTGGAAATAAGGCGGCTGGGCGACTTTTGGTTGGAGGTGCGGCTGTCCACGCTCTTCCCTGGCGAGCCATGCTCGCGGCTCTAGGAGAGGTGCCTACCCTTCCATCCGCCCCCGAACGGCGGCCGCCCTGGCCTCCCGCGCCGTCTGCTTCACTCGGTTCCAGTAGAAATCGTAGGGAACCACCCGCTTCGTCGCGGGGACGCCGGCGCCGATGATGTAGGCGCGCCGGTCGATATCGCTCCGGTTCGGGCCGGTGTAATGAAGGGTGCGGCAGTGGTGGAAGGTAGCCCCGCCGGGAGGTAGTGGGCACGCGACCGCCTTCGAAACGTCCGCGCCTTCGACCTCCAAGCCATGGACGCGCGGATCGTGGCCGATGCTGTGGTGGGTGTGGATGTCCAACCGGTGGCTGCCGGGGACGAACCACATGCATCCGTTTTCGATCGTCGCCTCCTGAAGCGGGATCCACACACTCAGCGAGTTGTAGTCGTATCCCGGATCCCAGTAAGCCTGATCCTGGTGCCAGGGCGTCTCCGCCCCGATCCGCGCCGGCTTGAAGATCATGTGGTCTCCGCCGACCTGGCCCTCGGGTCCGAGCAACTGCTTGACCACATGCGCGAGATTCGCCCGGTACTGGCCCTCCAGCAGCTCCGGCGCGAAGCGGCTCGGACCGAGGATTTGCGGCAGCTTGGCCTCGACGCCCTCCTCGTCGGTTCCCGCAAGATCGAACTGGTCGCCGGTCTCGCGACCAACCCTGGCCGCGAAAAGCCGGTCGTAGATCTCGCGGATGCGCTCGACCTCGTCGGCCGGCATCAGCTCAGGGATCGAGAGGTAGCCGTTCTCCTGGTAGAAGGCGACCTGATCGGGCGTAAGAGTCACGGTCGGTTCCATAAAGGCATTATGCCTTTCCCTGCACTTCTCCGGAACGGAGGTAGCCTGCGGCCAGCGCAAACGTGAAGGGGCCGTCCGGCTCAACACCGGGTGGCCGAGGAGGGCGCACTCGATGTGGACGATTGACCTATGCGCACCGGCGATCATGGCGGCCGCGCTCCTCGCGGGCAGCTTCGTGGTGATCGCTCCCTCATCCGGCGTCCAGGCCGGAAGCCGGGAGAAAGCCGTTAGCTCGATGCCAATACCGCAGGTCCCGGGCCTGGGGCCGGTCGCGCCGGCCAGATGCGTCAAGTGGGACTACGTCCAGCATCCGGTCAAGGTGACGGGCACCGGCACGGCGGGCTGGCCCTGCGATCCGCGCTGGGCATTCGACGGCTACCCAACCGACTACACCCAGCCGGATGTGCGCAACTACTGGCGGGTCGATCAGGTCCCGACGCCGCAAAAGCCGGCGGAGCTTGTCATCGACTACGGAAGGCCGGTAGCGGTCACCCGTTTCGTGCATTACTTCAACCGGTTCCGGCACCCCTGCGCCTGGAAAGATGTCGAAATCCTGACCAGCGATGACGGGAAGACCTGGAATGTCCAGGAAGTATTCGGCAGCCTCAGATGCGATTGCCCGCAGGTTATCGGAGTGGATATGCCGGCCGCGGCCCGGTTTTACAAGATCTCCATTCGCTCCCTCGCCGACGGCGCGCCCGGCATCCAAACCTGCGAGCTGGAGACTTACTATGGGGCGACGATCGGCAACTCCGGAGGCGCCCATGGCGCATTGAGCTTCAATGTCTTCAGTCCCGATGCCGACTTGAAAGGGGCAACCCTCAGGCTTGTTGCTCCCAAGGGGAGTCTCAGAGGCGACTTCGAGTCGGCTCCTTTCGATATCCCACGAGGTGGGGCTTCGCGACCGGTGCTTCACCTTTTGCCAGCGACTCCAAGGGACGTGCGGGCGACGGTCGAGTTGCGCGCAGGCGGCTTCCTCATCGACAGCCGGCCGTTTGTCATCCAAGCGGATGAAAAGCCCGCGCCGGAAGCGCAGAAGGCCCTTCATCAAACCGGCGACCGCGTCAGCCAGGAGTCGGCGGATCTCAAATCGGAGTGGACCCTTCGAAAGGAACCCGGGATTGGCAATCCCCGGCACGGGGAGGGAGTGCGGATGAGTATCCAGCCGAAGGAGTTCACGAGTCCGGTTACCGGCACTTTGACCGCGCTCGCCGATGGCAAGCCGATCGATCTCGTTCCGGTCGGCTCGGATCGATTCGCCGCGCTCGTTCCAGGCGGCGCCTTGTCGATTCGAGTCGGTGAAAAAGAAGGCGATGCAGAACTGAGCTGTCAGGCCGTCCCCGACCCGGGCACGACCCAAGACTTCCTCGATCTCGAATTGCGGTTCGCGGTCGATAATCCGAAAACCATGTTCCGGCCCCACATCGACTGGTACACGGTCGAGCACGGCCCCAACTTCCCGGATCTCACGAACGGCCACAATTCGACCACGCGGATGCTGTGTATCCAAACGGCCTCGGATGACACCTTCTCCATGGTCCCGGACACCGACAACATGACCTGGGGGTTTGGGAAGAACAACGAGATGGTCCTGCAACTCCAAATCCCCCTCGCGGCCCAGCCGCCGCTCGGCGACGTGGGATGGAATTCGATCTGGCAGGCCCCGCAGAGCTTCCACATCCTTCTCCCGGTCAGGAAGGGCGACTGGTGGGACGCGTACCGGCATGTCGTGACGGACATCTTCCATTTCGAGCAGGCGCGGCAGTGGGCGATGCCGGTGACCGAGATGCAGATGCTCAACACGCGCTACGTCATGCGCTACGACGTCTGGAGCGAGAAGTGGCAGACGGTCCGCTCCTTCCCGTGGTCCGACTTCTTCTACAACTTCTACGGAAGCACCTATACGATCCCGACGCTCTACTCCTGGTATCTCGTCACCGACGACAAACAGGCGCAGATCAAAGCGGAGAAGGTGGTCGACTGGCTCGTTTCGGTTCAGCAGACGGAAGGCCCTGCCGCAGGCTCCTGGTTCTCGCAGTACGATGTGGAAGGCGATCCGCCGCAGCTCACCGGCCGCGACCAAGCCTGGAACCGTTGGGTGATGCCCCATTCGACGGCAACCGCCGCGAAGACCCTCCTCTGGTATTGGAACGCCTCGGGCCGGCAGAACGCCAAGGTCTTCGCGGCTGCGAAGCGCGGTTGCGACTGGCTCCTCGCCACGCAGCGCCCGGACGGCGGCTGGCCCTACGCGTTCGATCTCAACGGCAAGCCGATCACCGACCTCGCCGATGCCGGCCAGATCTGGTGCACATGGGCTCTCTGGAAGATGTATGAGATCACCGGCGACGCGAGATACCGCGAGGCGTCCGAACGCTCGGCTGAGTTCTTCAAGAAGACCTTCATGGACGTGCACCGCTACATGGGCTATTGGGAGGATGTGTCGGGGGCCGAAGGCAAGGTGAATCGAAGTTGGGAGGGCTACGAACCGGCGATCGCCTCGATCGTCTTCGAGGAGATGGGCGAGAAGGACCTCGCCCTCGAAGCCGCGAAGGACTCCGCGGTTTGGACCTGGACGCGGGTGATCAGCACCCGGCAGTACGAGACCTGTTACGGGGAGACGACCGAGCAGTCGCTGTGCGGCCCTTCGCAGGCCCAAAGCCCGATGAACGGCCTCGGCTTCGAGCGGACCTACGAAATGACCGGCGATCCTCTATGGAGCGACTTCGCGGGGGCGACGAAGTCCGTCAACTTCTGCGCCGACCCGGATCAAGCCTATGGAATGGTCGCGACCGGGGGGTGGGACGATCCCCTCACCGGGGTGGTCGGGCCGCCGTACGACAACGTCCGACCGATGGTGGCTCCCGGCAACAAGCCCGACGAGTATGGCCGGCTCGTCTGGAACGAGTGGTGTTCGGCCCAGTTCGCGTGGCTCTCGCTAGAGTGGCTGGTTCGGGAGGGGAATATCCGCGCGCCGGAGTACGTGAAGATCGATCCCGATCTCTATCGAGGCGCCGTGCTCGGCGAAGCCGGGAGGGTGAAGATGCCGGAGGAGAAATGCGACGTGAACGGCATCGAGCATCACGACATCAACTGGGTCGGCTACGAGAACGACGCCAAGTTCGTGCTCCTCGTGATGAACCACAAGGAGAAGCTCACGGTCGCGATCCGCCCCCACGAGGCGCATTTGGACGTCTACTCGCGGCCGCCGCGAATCCTCGTGGGCGGCGGGAAGAGTTTTCGGGCCGCGAAGGTGGAGAGGCAGGGCGAGCAGTACATGGTTCCGATCCCGGCGGGTCAAACCGCCCTTCTGATTTGGGACCGGATCAAGTAAGGCCCGAACCGCGCGGGACGCCGACTGGCCGGCTACGACCAGCCCTGAGAAGTGAGCGGGCCTGCGCGTGGCATCGCCTTCCAGGCGATGAGTGGCCTGAGCTTCCAGCCCAGGCACCGCTCGGACCGAAGCTGAACGCGCTCGGCGCAGCGGAAGCATGCAAGTGCTGAAGCGCAGCTTTAGCCGTCAGCGCGGGGTACAGCGCAGAAAGGCGGCAGCTTCGCTGCGGCACTCCGAAGGCGCTTCGCGCCAGAATTCCCGTTTTGATCACACTTGATGCGGCACGGACTCGCCAGCCATCGGACCATCGATCATAAGATCGTTGGGTATCGTCCTCCCTGCATGCCTACCCAGCCATGCTGAGGGAGGCGATGGAGAGATCCTACGGCTCGCAGACGATGCGAAAGCCGGCGAAGGGGGCATCCGCGAGCCACCAGCGGCTCTTGGGGATCTGGGGATCCGTCTCCTGCCATTTCGGTTCCCAGTATCGGTGCGTTTCCGGCGAAATGGTGGCGGCAGGGTCGAGGAAGGCGCCTCCACACAGCACCTCCTTGCCGTCGGGATCGGTTGCCCATTCGCCGACGTTGCCGAGCATGTCGCAGAGCCCGAATTTGTTGGGCGTCTTCTTCCCGACCGGATGGGTTTTCTTGCCACTGTTCGCGGCATACCAGGCGGTCTGGTCGAGCTGCGACTTGTCCAGCTTCCAGGGCTCCGCTTCGCCGGCGCGGCATGCATACTCCCATTCCGTCTCCGTCGGCAGCCGGTACTTCTTTTTCGTCACCGAGGAGAGCCAGCGGCAGAACATCGTCGCGGATGTATAGCTGACGTTGATCACCGGATAGCCGTTGTGCCCCCAGCCGAGGTCGGGCAGGATGTAGCTCTTGCTCGGGCGGGCGATCGCGTCGGGGGCGAACTTGGTCTGATCGTAAGGCGGCGAGGCGGGGCCGCTCTGGAGGAACGCATCGAAGGCCTCCCAGGCCGTCTCCGTCTTGGCCATCCAGAAGGGATTGACGGTTACGGTCTTGCCGCTGACCGTCACCGTTCCTCCCGGGATCGCGACCATCGGAATCCGCACGACCGAGCTTGGCAGCGCTTCGGTGTACGACTGCAACTGGGCCGGTACCGTAGCGGCAGGGCTTGCCCTGCGAGACAGCCGGACAACCCGGGCCGGAGTCGCGGTTAAGAGAAAGCCGAGCGATCCGGCGACGCCAATCAGGTAAACGGGGCTGAACTTCATGTTGGGCTGTCTACTTACGCTAATCGTGGCCACCGTGCCGAGGGATTTCAGCCCTCGCCACGAGGCGCTCACCCGTTTTACCTACACCGAATATCACATGGGCGTCGACGCGCGACTCGTGGTCTATGCGAAGGACGAGAACGCGGCAGTGGACGCCTGCACCGCGGCCTTCGCGCGCATCGCCCAGCTTGACTCGATGATGAGCGACTATCGCGAAGACAGTGAGCTGATGAAGCTCTGCAACCAAGCGGGCGGGCCGCCGGTCCGCGTCTCGCCGGAGCTGTTCCTCGTCCTGCGGCGTGCGCGGGAGATCTCCGAGCGGTCGAACGGCGAGTTCGACGTGACGGTCGGCCCGCTCGTCCAGCTCTGGCGCAAGGCGCGCAAGACCGGCGTCTTGCCGGCGCCCGACGAGATCGCCAAGGCAAGGAAGCTCACCGGATGGGGCATGATCCACCTCGACCCCCGCGACCACACGGTGCGTCTCGAACGGAAAGGGATGCGGCTGGATCTCGGCGGGATCGCCAAAGGCTACGCCGACGACGAGGCTCAACGCGTGTTGAAGCAGCATGGGATCACCCGAGCACTGGTCGAGATGGGCGGCGACATCGTCGTCAGCGGCGCGCCTCCCGGAAAGAAAGGCTGGGACATCGCGGTCCCGAACGCGGGTGGCGCCGACATGACCTTCGCCAACCAGGCGATCTCGACTTCCGGCGACACCGAGCAGTTCGTCATCATCGGCGGCACGCGTTACTCGCATGTCGTCGATCCGCGCACCGGCATGGCCCTTACTAGCCGCGTCCAGGCGACGGTCGTTGCCCGCGACGGCCTCACCGCGGATCCGCTATCCACCGCCATGACCCTCCTCGACAAGTCTGGCCGCGGCCGTTTGTTGAAGTCGTACGCGGGCGCGAAGGCCTACGTCCGCGTTTTACGGACGATTCGCTAACCCGTATCGGAATCTCCACAGACGCCGTGCCGGGGGCTTTCAGCCCCCACTCGGGCGGAGCCCGAGGATCTCGAC
>DATJYD010000772.1:0-6389 GCA_035499755.1 Fimbriimonadaceae bacterium | reverse complement strand
CCCCTCGTGAAGGACAATTCGGGCGGCGCCGAGATGTATGGCGGCGATCTGCGCGAATTCGGCGATTTCGACGATTTCCATCCCTATTGCGATCTGCCCTTCTATCCGCCTGTCCTCGATTCGCTCTTGCCGGGGCCGAGGCCGCAGCGGCCCGTTCTTCTTGGCGAGTTCGACGACATCGACGTTCATCGCGATGTGAGCCGCCTCTTCGACGAGCTGCCGTACTGGGCGAGCAGAATGGCCGAGCTGAACGACAAGGGTGTGCGCTGGCAGCACGACCTTCCGGGACTCCTGCCCTCGAACCGCTTCGCTCAAGAGCCTGGCGAGAATCGGCACCGGGAGCTGATGGCCTCGTCGCGGGGTAAGGCGCTTTTCATTCGCAAGTGCGTGCACGAGGCAGTGCGGGCGCGTGAGGCTCTTTCCGGCTATGTCATCACGGGAATCCGGGACACGCCGATCTCGACCTCGGGGTTCTTGGACGACTGGGGCGCCGCCCGATTCTCACCGGAGGAGTGCGCGCCATGGAACGGTCCCGACGTGCTCTTCCTCATTCCCACCCGTCGGCCGCCCTGGATCGATGGGGGAAACCGCCCGGGCTGGCTCGATCCGTTCAACGTGTTCGCGGGGCAGATCGTCTTCCGGGTTGGCCTGCACAGCGAACGCGGGCAACGGAGCGGGCTCATCTGGTCGGTTCTGGATAAGTCGGGCCGAACCGTCGCCCAGGGAGCGCTCGAAGGCTGCGAAGTGGACGCGCTCGAGGCGCGGCAAGTAGGCCAGATCTCCTGGGACGGCGACGTGGCTGGGAGCTACCGGCTGCGGGTCGAGTTCGGCCCAGCCGTCAACGAATGGCCGTTCCATGTCGTCTCGCCGTTGACGAAAGAAGAACGAGACGCTTGGAAGGCCTTGGACGTTGTCGGCGAAACGGCCTCAGTTGAATCGATTTGCTTCAAGAGTGGCGCGGGAACGTTGCCGATGCCGTTCTGGCGGGAATGCGCCCTGGAGTTTCACGGCGACGCTTGGGGACTGGCGGAGCGCTGGGAGCGCTTGCTCGCGATTTCGCCAGATCGCGCTCTAGACCCGGCTTTTCTTCGGGACCACGAGGTCGTCATCAACCGCATCGACACCCGCACTTACGCCGAGCATCCGATCGCCGTCCGCACCGCCGACGGCATCGTGACGACGCTTCGCCCCTTTGGCGGTCTCGGGATTCAGCCGCTCGGGTTGTCACGCAACCCGAGCGGGGTCGCCTTGCTGCGAAGCCTATGCCAATAGTGCCCTACGGGACGTCGGCCCGCTCGAACAAGATGTGGCCGAAGGTTCGCACGAACATTTCCAGAGGCATTGAGAAGACGCCGTTCTCGATGCGATAGCCGTTGTCGGGACCCTCGTCTCCTTTTGGCTTGAAGTCGTTGCCGTGCGGGTTCCAGAGGGTGATCTTGTCCGTCGCGGGATCGAAGCCGAGGACGGCGTAGGCGTGGTTCGGGGAGATGCTCTTCGGCATCGCCAGTTTAGGGGTGCCGGCGAGCACGAGGAGCTTGGTGGAAACCGCCTGGGGAATATCCGTGCGCAGGCGTCCCATCGTCTCCTGAAGGCTTGCGGAGGGTACGTCCTTCTTGAAGTCCCCGACGAGCTTGACCGATCGGAAGCGATGGCCGGTGAGGGCCTTGCCGGCAGTGGCAGTGCTGCCGCCGTTCATGGTATCGGTCGCGATCTTGATCTCGCCGTCCGCGATCTTGCGGCTTCCGTAGGCGATCTCCATCACTCGAGTCCAGACTCCCTGTTGGGTCGCCGAGCCGACCATGGCCAACTCGGCATCGGTAAGGGCCCGAACTCTGACCTGCTGTCCGTCGGGGAAGCGGACCTGGTAGCCCGAACCATCCGGCTGAATCATCTTGCGAACATCGTCCGGGGAGCGGTTGACCACGGCGCCCAGCGGAGCAAGGAAGTAGCAGTCGCCGAGAGCGCCCTGCCGGATATCCGAGAGCGCGGGGCCCTCCGATCCGAACAGGGAGGTGGCCTGCATGTGCTCGAGCCGCCTAAGGCTTCCGGCGTAGCTCGACTGCAGCGACCCGGGAGTGGCGGCATAGGCTTTTCGTTCGGTCTTGGCCTCGGCCGCGGGCGTGCCTTTGACGATTCTGAGCCGGACCGGCTGATACGACTGGAACCACTCGCGAGTCAAGGGCGGCAGCGGGTCTTTGGTCAGGCTCATCCAACGGTGGAGGGCGGCCAGCGCGGCCGCATCGGGGCCGTGGAACTTGGAATCGAGCGCGGCCGCGTCGACTTCGTTCTGAGTGAGTTGCCCATCATGATTGGTGTCCCAAGCCGTGAAGTCGTTGAGAACGGTCTGCGAGAAGGTCGGGGCGGCGGCCTGTGCCTGGGCCAAGAAAAGGAAAGTGAAAACCTGAAGAACCACGATCTGCCTCAGACGCATGCGAGCGCCGATGGTTCAGTCTACGCCTTTCGGAAGTCCTGCTCCCGCGCTTGGCGAGAAGGCGGTTCCATTTTTCATGCCTCTGCCCGCTAATCGCCCCTCTAGTGAACCGTTTCACATGCCGCTAGACGCCTACATGCCTCGACAGCACAGGCGACGCAAGCTTCACTTGGGCCCCTCGTGCGCTGCCGAGGCGTAACGCCACGCGCCATCTGTTTTGGCGAAACGCTCTACTAGGCGCTCGGCGGGCACGGCCAAAGGGGTAGGAGGCAAGCCAAAACTAGGGCAAGCTCCCTCCTTGGAACGCGATGAAAAGGTCGGATCGGAACGATCCAGGCTTATGCATGGCAGGGTTCCCGGGGTCTTGACACTGGCAGATGCCGAGCCAGGTCGTGACGCCGATCGAGTTCGAATTCGCCAGCAACGACTCAGCCTCTTGGGGGCTTCCCAGCCCCCAAGCACGCCAATTCTCTGTGAGTGAAGCGGTCAACTCGTCCCGAAGGCTCTTTGGGAGATCGTTAACCGAGTTCGCCGTGCTCGGTAGGGAATCGTCGAGACCCAAAAGCTTAACCAGATCGTGTGCAGCTCTCGCCCTTTTGGAGTTGAGATCCTTCTCGACCTCAGCGATGAGGTCGGCGGCCACGCGCAAGCCCTCCGGCAGCGTCCTCCGCCCCAGGCCGAAAACGTGGAACTCGACGTCGCCGACGGCCACCGACCTTTCCATCCCTTGCTTGGTGAACCGATCGGCTTCCCCGGGCGGAATCGTCCGGAGTGGGATCGGCATCTTCGCGAGGAGTTCGTTCCTGTGCCGGGTGGCGTCGTTGTTCTGAGGTAGTCCAATCTGGACCACCTTTCCGCTAACGGGGTCCTTCAGAGTCACGCTGACCTGCGCATCGAGGCCCACCGCGCCGTCCTTCAGGTCGAATCCATCCTGCCGCGTTTCCGTGGGCGCGACGCCATTGAGATAATCGCAGATGGCGGAGCGGTCCCCATCGGAGAGATCCCCAATGCGCGCGGCCAAGCCGGACCCGCCGAACTTGGCGAGGGCCTTCGCCACGTCCACACCCTGCTGTATTTCGGCGATCACCCCAAGTCGTCGGTCGAGGGCGACGACGCCTTGTGAGCCCCATGTTCTAATCACGAAGCGGTCGGAGGGAAGGAGCTTCTTGAGATCGCCAACCGACATAGAAAGCTTGAACGCTGGCCAGAGTTGGTCGACGACCTTCTTATCGCTCGTCGCAACGATCAGGTCCCGTACTTGAAAGTCTGGTCGCGCGTCCACCGGACCCTGGGCCCCAAACGCGACGGTGAGAGAAAGGAGTGTGGCGAGGGTTCCCATCCTTATCCGACTCCTCCTCCACCTTGGTTATGCACGACCTTCCACCAGAAGTAATTGGTCACGTGATATCCAGGCCCCTCATCCCTGACCAGGTCTCTCTCGGCGGTGTCGACCACAACGCCACCGGAGTAGTCCCAGAACACTTCCTTGCCTTGTTCAAGTTGGCAGTTATCGTAGTTGTAGATGGCGTCCCCGGCGCTCGCTGTGTAGCTCCAAACAGGGCCCGTGATTTCCCACTGATTCGAGCAGAGGTTGGCGAACAGCATGCGCCAAGGAGGGTCTTGGGTCGTGGCCCCGGTGACATAGAACCAGTCCATGGTGCCTGTGTTCCATACCTGCGGACCGCCGCTCGGGCATAGAATAACGCTTGTCGGTAGGTCGGCAGTCCAAGAGGTCACAGAGTAGGTGTTTTCAATCCACTGGCATTGTGCCATGCCAAAGAGTCCGAAGCTAACGACAAGAACTCCAAGTAGCTTATTTAGCCTATCCACGGCTGCGGGAATACCTCACTACCTGCCGGAAGCTGTCTGTGGGGGGAAATTTGCCGTGAAATCCGCAAGGAGGTCGAATCTACATGCAGTTGCCGTCCGAGCGATGAAAGAGATCGCGGCGCTAGCTCCGGGCCGGCGCCATCGCTCCAATGCGTGTCCGAAGCTCGCCGCTCGTCACGCTCAGCGCCCGAACCGGAATCACGATCGGTGCGCCTAGCAGACCCCAAGACGCACGCATCAGGGTGCGGCGCGGGTCCTCCTGACGAGCAACATACGCATGGCAATCGAACGGGAGCACACACAGCAGAGGCATCCATCGGGGGCCGGCGATCCAGATTCGCTCGACCTGGTCCCACCTGATTCGGCCCGCCGAGACGAGGGATACGTTGTCCAGCAATCCTGCTTCGTCGACGATCAAGGCGGTGCCACCGAGCACGAGTCTTCTGCCCGACCAAGCGCAGACGATGCCGCTGGCCACGGCCGCGCCGACGCAGAAAAGGGCGAGGACGGAGCCGGGCACGCCGGCTCTCGCGGAGGCTCCCCAGGCGACGAGAACCCAGGCAAGAGTAAGACCCGCGGAGCTGAAGGCGACGAAGGACAGCCACGATTCACGCGACGGAATCGCTCGTCGGTCCGCTCCTCTCGCCAGCACTCCGGAAGTCACCTGCCTTTCTTGACCGAAGCTAGCCCCAGGATGTTCGGGCCTGCGCCAAGATTCTCCGTGCCGATTGCTTGTCTCCAGGGGCCAACACGCCCTCGATCACTTTCTCCGTGAGGAAGCTTTTCCAACGGCCGACCTCCGGGCCCGCTTCGATCCGGAGCAGGGCCATGATGTCTTCGCCCGTGAGCGGACTTTCGAGAGACGTTCGCGGCGTGGCTTGGCGCACCTCCTCGAGCCGCCGCCGGATCGGAGCGAGGTCCATCACCTTCACGCCCGGCCTCAACCCATTCGCGTCGGCCTCCACGAGATCGAGCAGGCGTTCCACCTCGTCGCCGAGGTCGCGAAGAAGCCGTCGGGCGGCCGTTGGCGTGAACTCGGGTGAGCTCCCCAGGCGCATGTGGTTCTTCACGAGCAGGGCGACTGCGTCCACATCGCGCTGGGGGAACTTGAGGCGGCGCAGAATCTCGTTCGTCATCGCGGCCCCGACGGTTTCGTGGCTGAAGAAACGGATGTGTCCTTCTCGGTCGACGCTTCGGGTCGTCGGCTTGCCGATATCGTGGAAGAGCGCGCCGAGGCTGAGGATCGGATCGGAATTGCCGGCGTTGGCGACGACGAGCAAGGTGTGGTCCCACACGTCGAGGTGGTGAAAATGGCCCTGGTCGACCCCACGCATCGCCTCGAATTCGGGTGCGAACTGATGGATGAGCGAGAGGTTCATGAGGTCGCAGAGGGCGTCCGCGGCGTGAGCCAGACCCAGCATGCGGATCAACTCGTCCCGAATGCGCTCGGCGGAGATGATTTTCAGGCGATGCGATTCTGACCGAATCGACTCGTAGAGCCCGTGAGCCGGGTCAAACCCAAGCTGCCAGCGAAACCGAACCGCGCGAAGCATCCGGAGGGGATCGTCGTGAAAGGTCTCGCTGGGGTCGAGCGGGGTCCGGAGAACGGCCGCGCGCAGGTCGCTCAGTCCCCGCCCGAGGGGGTCGAACAACTCGCCGGTGTGCAGGTTCCTCAGGAGGGCGTTGACGGTGAAGTCGCGACGCCTCGCGTCTTCCTCTAAGGTCGCGGCTTCGACGTTCGGCTTGCGGGACTCGGATTCATAGCTCTCCCGCCGCGCGGTGACGATCTCGATCTTCACCTCGCCGGCCTCGACCATGGCGGTTCCGAACCGCTCGTAAATGACCGGAGCGATCGGAGACACGCCCTTATCGAAGAGCATCCGCGCGAGATCGGCGGAGGAACCGCGCGTCACGAGATCGAAGTCATTTTTGGAGGGCCGGCCCAGCAACTCGTCGCGCACGGCCCCGCCGACGAGCCAGAGGTCGCCTTCGAACGCGGTCCCGAGGGTCGCCGCCGCGATGGCGGCCAATGCGGGATGGAGATCGTCACCGGTCTTCAACTGCTTTCCATCTTAGTCCGAATAATCAGCCACGGATAAGGCGGCTATGTCCCGCGAGCATTGCCGAA
>DATJYD010000771.1:0-12661 GCA_035499755.1 Fimbriimonadaceae bacterium | reverse complement strand
GCCAGTTTGGGATCTTCGAGTTGGTCGCAGAGCGCGACCTTCAGGCCCTTCTGAAGCAGACGCGCCAGGTACTTCTCGACCGAATGGTAGGGCACGCCCGCCATCGGGATGCGCTCGCCGGCGTCCTCGCGCCCGGTCAGGGTGATCTCGAGGGCCTGCGCGGCGCTCTCGGCATCCTCGCCATAGAACTCGTAGAAGTCGCCGACCCGCATCGCGAGCAGCACGCCGGGATGCTCTTCCTTCGCGCGGAAGTACTGCTGCATCATCGGGGTTCGCGTCTTCACGGACCTTCTAGTATCCACGGTTCGCGCGGTCGGGGACACCGCCCCTTCGTTGGCGGGTCGCACTTTGCCGATCCGCCGTCCTTGGCTTCAGGAGAGCACTTCGCCGGAGGCCATAGGTTCACCGACTTGGATGCCAGGGGCCTGGCTCCATACTAGAGACCGATGGCCGAAGACTGGTCCGCATACTTCAAAGCCTCGCTCGAAAAGCCGCTGCATCCGCTCTGGAAGCAGATCGACCCGTTCCTGAGGGCCGGAGCGGTCGCGCTCGATCTTGGGTGCGGGGCCGGTGAGGGGACGTTGCATCTCCTCGAAATGGGGCTAAGCGTGATCGCGGTAGATCAAGAGCCGGAAGCGCTCGAAATCCTGCGCGAACGGCTGCCGGAAGCGGCCAAGGCTCATCTGGTCAAAGCCCAATTCCAGGACATCGGGTTCGACCCAGATTCTCTGGACGTCGTCGTCGCCTTCTTCTCCTTGTTCTTTCTCCGTCACTGGGAGTTCGGGCAGGTCTGGCAGCGCCTCCTCACCGCGCTGAAGCCGGGGGGGCTGTTTGCGGGACAACTCCTGGGAGTGAACGACGATTGGGCGGAGCGCGGGTGCACCGTACACACCCGCGCTGAGGTCGAATCCCTCCTGCATCCCTTCGAAATCCTCTATTTCGAAGAAGCCGACCGCGATGGGGAAACGCTCCTTCGGGAGCCGAAACACTGGCATGTCTTTCATGTGGTGGCGCGCAAGCTTGCCCAACCACAGACTTAACTCGGCGCGGTTCTCTTTCAACACGGAGATTCGAAGAGTCGCGGGGATAAGCGCGCCGTACAACCGCGGTGGTGACGGACGACAAACTACCGATCGGAGAGTGCGTAAGCGACTCAGGGACGCCGCAGGCGGCTCGTCAAATCGATCGAACTAGAATTTGGGCTTGACTTGAGCGGCAAGGTCGGCTGCTTCGGGGACCCAGTGAGCGCGGTTGTGCTCGACGACCTCAGAGTAGAAGTGCTTCCAGCGGACCGCGTTGAGACGGTCGATCTGCTTGATGCGCATGCCGGTTCGTTGACGGCTGGGATCTCGCCGGCAAGGGCTGCAGTTGCGCACCTCCGCGGAGAAGACGAGGCGCTCGCCGTGCCCGCTGAGAGCCACCGCGACCTCATCGCCTTTCGACAGCCCGATGCCGGTGAGGACGGCCAAGCCCTCCGGGCCGACGTCGAGCACTTGTGCGCCCGCGCTTAGGAAGCCGTCGGCGCGGGAAACATCGACGAGGACTCCCTCGACGTTGAACCGGGGCTGCTCGGTGGCATCCATGAAGGTGATCTTGCAGCAAATATGGCACTCGAACTCATAGAGCGATCCCGATCGGTGCGGTTCCTCCATGCCGGGGGGCGCCCCCAAGCTCTGAATGGCGACGAGGCTGGCGCGGAACAGGGCGCTTTTCTTGTTGCCGAAGACCTGAAACGAGAAGTCGTCTCCTCTGTCGAACGGGTCGGGAAGCCAGGCTTGCACAACGACGACGTCGGGGGTGATGCGCTTGATCCAGCCGTTAAAGAACTTGGCGTCAGCAATCCGCTGAAATGTGGTTCGGGCACGATTGAGCGCAATCATCGCTTAGCTATCCCATCCTCAGCAGCCCCACTGGGAATCTCGCCGGCCAATCGGGGTGTTCCATGCATAGCCGCGCAGCGGCCCAAGTAGAAGTGCTTGGCAGCCCGACCGATTCATGCTCGCTCCAAAACGGGATCGCGGCGTGCGTTCGGCGAGACGCCGAAACCACCCTCCTCCGGGTTCCAGATGTTGGATCAATGCCATGACAGGTTCGCAGGGCAAGCCCTGCCGCTACGGCATTGATTGCCTCTCTAGGGAACGGCGGTCGTACCGTCGCGATCTCCGACCTCGGCCCCGGCTGGGTGGGGTTCGCCGAGGTACCAGGGGACGTTGATGACGACGATCCGGCGGTCGCCGCGGAAGAGGAGGGCGGCTTTGAGTCCGGCGGCTTGCTGATTATGGAGAAAGTGCTGCCACCATTTGGTCTCGACAAGCTCGGGGATGATGACGGCGATTTGACGGTCCGGGTGCTGGTCCTCGAGATCTCGGATGAGGTTCAGTAAGGGGGTGAAAAGCCGGCGGTAGGGCGAAGAAACCGCGATCAGCTTCGGCGGCTTTTGCCCCGCTTCCTTCAGGGGAGCCTCGACGAAGCGCTCCCAGTCGCGCTTGAGGCCGTAGATCTCCTGGTCGGTTACCCCAACGTGGGCGGCGATGACGTCCGGCGAGAGCCGCATTCCGAAGCGAACCGCCTTCTCGGTGACCGTATTCCAGCCTTTGACGGGGACCACGACCACCGGCGCGGGGTCTTGCGTGCGGATCGGTCTCTTGCACGAGGTCTCCGCGGCAACGTGCCGGTAATGCCGGTTGACGGCATAGAAGAGAACGACGAAGCCGGGAATGAGGAGGATGGTGATCCAGGCTCCCTCGGTGAACTTGGCGGCGAGGACGACGATAAGGGCGAGGGTCGTGGCCGCCGCGCCGATTGCATTGACGAGCATCGATGCATGCGCGTGGCGGCCGCCGGCCTTCCTCCAATGCACGACCATGCCGGCCTGGGAGAGGCTGAAGGCCAGGAACGCTCCGACCGCGAACAGGGGAATGAGGCGATCGGTTACGCCTCCGAAAAGAACGAGCAGGCCGCCCGAAAGCAAGGCGAGAATGACGATGCCGTGCGAGTAAACCAGCCTGCGGCCCCGATTGGCGAAGATCCTGGGAAGGAACTCGTCCTTGCCGAGGAGCCGGCATAGGCGAGGAAAACCGGCAAAGCCGGTATTGGCGGAGAGAGCGAGGACGGCGAGGACCGCCCCTATCGTCGTGTAATAGAACCAGCCGCGCCCACTTACCGCGGCCACGAGTTGGGAGATGACGCTTTGGTAAGCCGTGGACTGCGGATCGGTCGCGCCGATGCCATAGACGCGGCAAAGAAAGGCGATCCCGGCAAGAAGGAGGCCAAGGATAAGAACGATCGCGGTGAGGGTCGCGATCGCGTTCCTGGAGGTCGGCCGATCGAAAGCTCCGACCCCGTTGCTGACCGCCTCGACGCCGGTCATCGCGGTGCACCCGCTGGCAAAGGAACGCATGAGTAGCCACAGGCTTGCGGCTTCGACCGACCGTGGAAGCGCGGGAGGGCTTTCGACGGGAACGGGATGGCCGCCGCCGAGGAGCGTCTTCACGATGCCGATGATGAGGGTCGCGCCAAGCGTCCCGACGAACAGATAAGTGGGAAGGGCGAAGGCCGCGCCCGATTCCTTCACCCCTCTCAGGTTGACGAGCACGATCAAAACGAGAATCCCAAGACAGATCGAGAGGATGTGCGGGTGAAGAGAGGGGACGGCGGAGACGAGCGCGCCGACTCCTGCCGATATTCCCACGGCGACCGTCAGCGTGTAGTCGACGAGCAGCGCGGAAGCGGCGAACAAGCCGGCCCGCGTTCCGAGGTTCTCCCGGGCCACCGTGTAGGAGCCGCCTCCCTGGGGATACGCGGCGATCGTCTGGCGATAGGAAAAGTAGAGGATCGTCAGGATCGCGAGGATGACGAGCAGAATCGGCCCGAAGTAGACGAGGCCTGCCGCGCCGACCGGAATAAGGATGGTGAGGGCGGCCTCCGGGCCGTAGGCGGCGGACGCCAAAGCGTCGAGTCCAAGGAGAGGAACGCCTGCGAAGACGCCGATCTTCTGCTCGCCCTCCTCGCGAGAGGCAAGCGGGCGTCCGAACAACAGATCCGCGAGGTTAGCCAATGAAGTTAG
Source organism: Fimbriimonadaceae bacterium (assembly GCA_035499755.1). GTDB lineage: Bacteria > Armatimonadota > Fimbriimonadia > Fimbriimonadales > Fimbriimonadaceae > JAEVZK01. The sequence goes on along the minus strand of DATJYD010000771.1, from coordinate 8,595 downwards.
TTCGAACGGAGCGGCGGCCGGGATTCACCGCTCCGGGGTCTTTACGAATTCTTGAGACTACAGGCGAGCTACCGCCTCGAGCCCGTGGGAGGTGGCGAGCCCTCCGCTGCCGCCACCGGCTCGGCGTGAAGCTGAAACTCCAAGCGCACTTCGTAGGCCCGCGGCCACGGGAGGAAGATCTTAATGTTGCTCAATCCGCTCAGCTCGTATTCGGTCGTGCCCGCGAAGAAGCGCTTTCCTTCGAACTCCTCGTGGAAGTAATACTCGAGGTAGCGATAAACGTCGGTTCGAACAAAGTCGTTGACCTCTTTGAACGTCTCCCCGTACGTCTCCTCGCGAGAGGAGGTATGGCTGGCGTCGATCATCTGATAGGCCTGTGGCCGAACGAACTTATGATAGGCGTAGTCGTTGACGAACCGATGGAGCAGGAATTCGCGACGCGCAAGCTCTCGTTCGAGAGGATCCACGTTCAGCCGGCGTGAGAGAAGGTAGATGTTGGCGGCTGGGATCGCGGTTCCCATCGTGTTGCCGGCCGTGTTCCAGCCGGCGAACGAGAGGAGCTTGGTCATCCGGTCATCCTTCGACAGGTAGGTAAAGAGCTGGGGATCGGCGGTTCCATCGTTCGCGAGGTTGATGTCGGCGACGGCGACGGGGAAGCCCTGGTCCATCTCGTTCTTCAGTTCGTCGAGGAATTGCGCAAACTCCTCGGGACGACGCCCGGGAGTGTTCACGTAGAGCGCGTAGTCGTAGGGGCCGTTTTCCTGCGCGGGCTCGGCTCCGCTCGCGACGATCTGATCTCGAAGGCTGCGCTCGATCGTCTTGCACTCGAAGTTCGCGTATTGGAAGCGCCCCTGGTCGTCGGAGTAGACGATCTTGATCTTGGGCTTCCAATCATTGAGCTTCATGAGAGCCCGGCTGAGAAGCACGTTCGAGTGCTGATCGATGCCCTCGCAGAAATAGACCTGCCCCTCGACGTCCTTCTCGATGGCCACCTGCTTGAGGCGGGCCGTTTCGGAAACGTGGGGGCCATAGAGCCGGGCGTCGTCCTGGCCGAAGGCGAGGTAATCGAAATCGCCTTCCGCGACCATCCGGATGAGCTCGCCGTTTACCTGGAAGTCGCGTGAGCGCGTCTGCTCGTAGGTCTTGATCTGGACGGGCGGGACGGCCTTCTGCAACTGGTCCATCTCGGCCAGGAATGCGGGGTTCTTGTCGGTAAGATAGCGGCTCTTCAACTCCTCGTACCGGCCCAAGTTGGAGCGCCAGGCCTCGGTGGTTTTGGTCGCGGTCGGAATGAGCCGCATGATGGAGGAGAAGACGTAGAACTTGACCTCGGGATGGGCGGCACGGATCGCCGCCAGCTTGGCAAGCCGCTCCATCGCGACCTTCTTGCTCGTCGTGTCGGTACGGGATGCGATGAGGCCGCCGTAGGCGATCATGTCGGCGGAAACGACGACTGCCTTGACATCCCGGTAGTCCTGGTTTTCGAGCCATCTGAGTATCGCGGTCGGCGATCCGGGAGTGGTAAACCGGCCGAGCGTCGAATACTCGGGCAAGCGGACGTCGACGTTCGCCATGCGGGCGATCATCTGCGCGAACTGCCCCGCGGCGGGACGGCTGTCGAGGGGAACGAGCAGGATACGCTCGGCACTCGCGGCGGCGGCCAAGCAGGCGAGCGCCAGAACGAGGATTATTCGGCGCAAAACAGGGCTCGCCGGATTCACTATTCTGTTAGGACGTTGAGCAGTCACGATTAAGACAGGCTTCCTTGCTAAGCGCTTGCCCGGCTATGGTAGCACGCGCCAGAAAATTATGACAGCGACGCGCAACCTAACGTCCCCGCGCGGGTCGGTGGGGCGCCGGGCCGACCGAAGTGCCTCGGCAGCCTTCCCCCCATCCTGAGCCTCGGGTTGGAGCTGACGGGTGGGCTGGCCCAAAAAAGAAAGGGGCAGCATGAGCTGCCCAATGTATTCCAGTTGATTGCTTTCTCCTTTAGTCCGAGGAAGCAAAGACGCTGACCAAGCGGGGCTTGTTCAGTCGTTGGATGTCGATTTGAGCAAGACTCGTGCCAGAGCGGTTTCGGCGTCCCCCCGAACCTCGCGCTAACCGCGATCGAGGCGACCGCTCTGGATTCGGTCGAGCAAACTCTCCAGTTTGAAAGTAAGTTCGCTGTTCGTGGCGAGAATGTCCACGCCGGCCTCCCGGCCAAGAGCGTGCAACTCCTTCTCCTTGTGGCCCGCGTGAGCGACCACCGGGATCTCGAGCTCGTGAAGCTTGGCGGCGAGGGCGACCGGGTCCAAATCCGTGGCGCCGAGATTGACGATCGCCGCTTCGGCGCCGTCGCCGGATTCCGGGGCCTTCGACATGAGCACGGGCTCGTGGCCGAGCTTGCGAAGGCTCTGCAAGAGCCTCGACGACCACATGAGATTGCTTTCGAAGACGAGAATGCGCATCGGGGCCCGGCTTGGCGATCAGATTACCGCCCTTCGGAACGGGGATAATCTGAGGGAGGCCAACCCTATTTCTATGATTCAGCCGATGCGATGGATGGGAGGCGCGCTGCTCATGCTCGACCAGCGCCGGCTGCCCGCTCGCGAGGAATGGCTCGAACTGCGGAGTCATGAGGAGGTGGCGCGCGCGATCCGCGAGATGGCCGTGCGCGGCGCGCCTGCGATCGGGGTCGCCGCCGCCTATGGCATGGCTTTGGCGGCCAAGCACGGCGTGCCCAGGGACGAAGCGGCCGCCGTACTCGCCGCCTCGCGCCCCACGGCGGTAAACCTGTTTTGGGCGATCGACCGCATCAAGGACCTCGGCTCCTGGGGATTCGAGGAGGTTCTCGCCGAAGCGAAAGCCATCGAACGCGAGGACCTTGAAATGAACCGGGCGATCGGCCGCAACGGAGCCGAGCTGATTCCCGCCGGAGCGAACATCCTGACGATCTGCAACACGGGCTCGCTGGCTACGGCCGGCCACGGCACCGCCCTCGGAGTGATCCGCACGGCGTTCGAGCAGGGCAAGGAGATCCACGTTTACTCCTGCGAGACGAGGCCGCGACAGCAGGGACTGCGGCTCACCGCCTATGAGCTGATGAAGGAGGGCATTCCTTTCCACTCGATCGCGGACGGCGCGGCCGGATCGCTGATGCGGGCTCGAAAGATCAACTGCGTTATCGCCGGGGCCGACCGGATTGCCGCGAACGGCGACACCGCGAACAAGATCGGGACCTATTCCCTCGCCGTGCTCGCGAACTACCACGAGATTCCCTTCTACATCGCCGCGCCGTCGTCGACCTTCGATCCCACCCTCGCCACCGGCAAAAAGATCCCGATCGAAGAGCGATCGCCGGAGGAGTTGACCCACATCGACGGAGTCGAGATCGCCCCGTCCGGCTGCCCGGTCTACAACCCGGCCTTCGACGTGACGCCGGGCTCGCTGATCGAGGCGATCATCACCGAGACCGGTGTATATAGCCGCCCGTACGCCTTTCCCCAGCAGCTCGTCATGCGCTAGGGAGTTCTCATTGAGACGGGCTCTCAACCGAAATGAAACGGCGCTCGGCGTTCGGCGCTTTGGGATTGGGGTTTGGCACTGAGTTTCAGGCTCAGCCTAAGACCCCGGGGCTCTCAGCCGTGGAATGCCCTGGGGTCCCGAGCCGAGCGAGCCTCGTCCAGGCTCAGCCCCAGACCCCGGGGCTCTCACCCGCGGAATGCCCTGGGGTCCCAAGCTGCGCGAGCCTCGTTCATGTCAGCTAGGAGGACGCCTCGCTGAAGGCTGCCTCCCATTCGTGTTAGGCAAGTCCCCGACCCCAACCGCCGTCTTTCCCCAAACCATCGAAGACACCCAATGTAACGCAACGGCCCCCGAGTCTCCCCAATCAGTTGTTTCCGTCTTAAGCCGTCGCGTCATCTCCAAGTGTGGGCCGGCGCCCCGGGTCTGAGGGTTGAGGTTGAAACAGCCCCGCGCCCTTGGGACCCCCGGCGCATGGCTTGGCGCCTGACGCGGGAGACTAGAAAGTCGAGTCGGGGAAATAGAAGTCCTTGGCGTTGTCGGGGGTGATCATCTCGACGTCGATCATCGTGTGGCGCGGCGTGAACTGAAGGATCTTGTCCTTCTTGCCGTCGCGGAGAATCGAGACGGTGGTCTGAATCGCATCGGCGACCATCGAAGGCGGATAGGTGATGTCGGCGGGGAACATCTTGTCGCCGTCCATGACCCGCTTGACGATGTCCTTCATCCCGGCGCCGCCGAGAATCCACATTTCGTTCTGGCGGCCGGCCTCTTTGATCGCCTGCTCGGCGCCGAGGGCCATGTCGTCGTCTTGGGCCCAAACCGCGTCGATGTGCTTGTTCTTGAGCAGCATCGTCTGCATCACGTCGAGCGCCTTCTGGCGATTCCACATGCCGGATTGGTCGTCGAGGATCTGGATTCCCGGATAGCCCTTGAAGACCTCTTTGGCGGCGTTGACCCGGTCCGTGTTCACCGTGCTGGGGATGCCTTCGAGGATCACGATCTGGCCTTTCCCGCCGAGCTTCTGCGCCATGTACTCGGCCGATTTGCGCCCGAAAGACTTGTTGTCCCCTTCGAGAAAGACGTCGGCGACGGGCTTGAGAAAGCCGCGGTCGACGTTGACGAGGAGGATCCCGCGCTTGTGGATCTCTTCGGCGGTCGGAGTGATCGGGGCGCTCTCGGTCGCAAGGACGACGATCGCGTCCTCGCCCTGCGTCTCCATGGTCTCCAGGTCCTTGATCTGCTTGTCGGCCGTGCCGGCGGTTTGGAAGGACCATTCGACGTCGGGGTAGAGGGCCATCGCCTGCTTGGCCCAGTAGATGACGCCGGCCGTCCAGCCATGGTCGGCATCGGGAACGGAGACGCCGATCTTCAGCTTCTTGCCGGTCGCGGAGACGATCGACCCTCCGGACCCCGTTCCCCCGGCCGATCCGCCTTGACAGCCGGCGAGGACGAGCGAGGCGAGGAGACAGACGGCACAGCCTTGGAGTCGCATGGTCTCCATAGATTAAGGGCAGAAGCGTGAAAAGCGCAAGGCCGCTGGGATCGCGAATTGCGGATTGCTCGATCGGTCTTGGATTCCCCTACTCCATCACTCCCTCATCCGCACTCCGGCAATCGCGATCACTCGGCTCTGCCGCGCTGCATGAGGGCGGCGAAGAGGATGATCGCCCCCTTGACCACGCCCTGCCAGTAGACGGAGACGCCGAGGGTGACGAGCATGTTGGTGATGACGCCGAGAAGGAGGACGCCGACGACGGTGCCCCAGATGCGCCCGCTTCCACCCCGGAGCGAGGTGCCTCCGATGACGACGGCGGCGATCGCGTCGAGCTCGTAGTAAAGGCCCATCGAGGAGGAAGCGACGGAGTTCATCCTCGTCTCGACGGTAACGCCGGCGATGCCGGTGAAGAGGCCGAGCGCGGCGTAGGCCCAGAACTTGGCGGCTCGCGTGTTGACCCCGGCATATCGGGCCGCCTGCTCGTTGGAGCCGGTCGCGACGGAGTATCGGCCGAAGACCATCCGGTTCAACATCAGGCTCGCGACGATGGCAACGGCCACGAACAGCAGCATCCCCCACGTGATAATCAGCGGCCCTCCGCCCGCGATGTGGACGAAGGGTAGCGGAACGCCGCCTTCGCCCAGGGATGGGAACACCTGCGAGCTCGAAGAGCGGATCTCGCCTCCGTCGGCAAGAGCCATGCAGAGAGAGCGGTACGCCACAAGCCCGACAAGAGTGGCTACGAAGGGGGCAACCCTCCCGAATGCCACCATCAGGCCGTTGGCGACTCCAAGAACGAGACCGGCGCCGACGCAGACAAGGATGGCGACCGCCGATGCCGTTGCCTCCGACCCGCCGCCGGCGATGAGCTTGTCGAGAGCGAGGACGGATATGGCGGCGGAAAGGGCCATCAGGCTGCCAACCGAGAGGTCGATCCCGCCGGTAGCGATCACCAGGGTCATGCCGAGGGCGATGATCCCAACCGCGACGTTCTGGTTGACGAGATTGCGGAGATTCTCCGGAAGCAGGAACACGCCCGGCTGCCAAATCGCATTGACGGCAAAGAGAAGGGCAAAGACGACAAGAACGTCGTAGCGCTGAACGAACCCGAGGACGCGTTTCATGAATGCAGCCGAGGTCTGACGACGATACCGCACATAATGCAGCCGGGATGACCGTAGGCGAATGGGTGCTATACGCGAGGAGGCGGCTGGCCGAGGCCGGCGTCGAGAGCCCTGCCCTGGAAGCCCAAATGCTGGCCGCCCACGTGCTCCTCGTCGACCGAAGCCGATTGATCGCCAACCCGGAACTCGAGCTTTCCGAGTTGGCGGGCGAGCCCTTGCTGCAGCGGCGTCTATCCGGCGAGCCGCTCGCGTATATCCTGGGCTGGCGCGAGTTCTATGGGAGGCGCTTCGAGGTCGGTCCGGGCGTTCTCGTGCCGCGTCACGAGACGGAGATCCTCGTCGAGGCTGCACTCGAATTCCTCCCGGCGGACTCGGCGGCGGCCGTCCTCGACTTGGGCGCCGGCTCGGGGATTCTCGCGATCACGATCAAGCGGGAACGGCCGCGCGCGGTCGTGACCGGTTCGGATATATCGAGCCAGGCCCTCGATGTCGCCCGCCGGAATGCGCTGGCGTTGGACGCCGACGTGCGGTTCGTTGAAGGAGACTTGTTCGCACCGGTGGCCGCAGAGAAGTTCGATCTGATCGTTTGCAACCCGCCGTACATCGCAAATCACGAGCTGTTGCCCGTCGAAATAGGGGATTTCGAGCCCTCGGGCGCGCTGTTTGCCGGCGACTCGGGCCTGGAGTTCTATGAGCGGCTGGCCGTCGAGGCGGGACTTCACGTGCCTGAAGATGGGCGGCTGATGGTGGAAGTCGGGCACTTGCAGGGGCGGGCGGTGTCAGGCATCTTCGAATCGAATGGCTGGAGCGTGGAAAGGGTGGTGAAGGACTTATCCGGAATCGACCGAGTGGTCGTGGCGCAGCCACTGGTCGTGTAAGTGCTGCTGGTTCTTGCTTGGGTCGTCTCCCCGCTCCGTAGATGTCTTTGAATTTGAGACGGCGCGAGCCCGACTCCATTCGCGAAGCCCCTCTATGGAGCCGTTGCTTTGCATTGCACAGCCCAAGCCGTCATCCTGATGCCTGAGGCGAGTGGAACGAGCCTAGCAGGCGAAGGACCTCTGATGCCAACGCGCGCACGCGTCCTAGGTTCTTCGTTGCGGCCCGCTCCACCCGCGCTTCGTTCAGAAATGCAACAGGCATGCTCCTAGTTCGCGGTGTGCTGGAGATCGACGTCGCCTGGCGCCAGCGGTTTGCCGGCGAGGGTGACGCCGGTCAGGCGGAGGCCGGGGATTCCATCCGCGCCGTCACCGTGCCCGTGAATCCGGATCGGCTTGCGATCCGAAAAGACGACGTTGTCAAAGACGAGACTGGCCATCCGAACTCCCATCACGTCCACGAGCGCGTCTGAGATGCGGTCGGCGTCGAAGCCGCAACTGGTGAAGCTGACGGCGCCGTAGCGTTGAAACCGGTGAGCCTCGGGAGCATCGTTCAGAGGATGGATGACGATCCCGCTCGCCGCCATGCCCGCGAAGTCGCAGTTCTCGAAGATGAATTCGCCTTGGTTGTAGTAGGTGTAGTAGCCGAGCCGCACGGCGTTGGCGCGAGGCTCCCAGCCGACGAGGCCGCGGATCACGTGGCGCCCGGAGTCGCGGTCGTCGAAGTAGGTGTAGTGGCCGGAGGCGAAGCAGTCGTCGTTGCAAAAGGCCAGGCAGTTCTCGATCAGGTAGTCGGTCGAGCTGTTCACGTGGAAGCCGTCGCCATATTCGGGAGTGCTCGCGGGCGGGGTGACGAGCTTGACCCGCCGCAGGGTGACGCCGTCGCAGCGCCGCACATTCAGGTTCATGTTTCGGCTATTCCGGATCATGAAGCCCTCCACAGCGACGTTGCGGCAGCGGAGCATGTAGATCGGCGACTCGGTCGTGAAGGGACAGAGCGTGCTCGTCACGGCATAGCTGATGAGGCCGTGATTGTAGTCGTTGCGGCCGTGCGCGAAGTTCGGCCAGCCTTGGTGGTCCAGGCAGCCCCGGCCCCAGATCCGGACGTTCTGAGAATCCTGCAGCCAGAGGCCGTGGCTGTGGATGTTCTTCCCGGCTGGGCTTGGCTCGGTCCGCAGTTGGCTGCCGGGCGCGAAGTAGATCTGCAAGCCGTCGACGCGATGGATCTTGATCGGGCCGATCTCGTACAGCCCTGGTGGAACGTAGGCGATCCTGCGGTCTTTCGCGGCTTTAGCGAAGGCTTCTTCGATGATCGCCGTCCGCTCTTCCACGGAGTGATGGTCGGCCACGACTCGCGCCAGATCGAGAACGTTGTGGGCCTCGCGATTGGGAGCGTCGCGCTCCACCGGGTCGACGAGAAGGAGGAGGGGAGGATGATCGTCGATGAGGACGATGAGGTACCGCGGCTCCTCGATTCCGAGATCGAGATGCACGCTCGATCCGTCGATGCGAGAATTCACGCCGCGGCGGAAGGGATGCACGGCGCAGCTTTCGACCGGGCGCGGGCAATGGACGACGGCCTCCAGCGGGCCGT
>DATJYD010000770.1:0-9346 GCA_035499755.1 Fimbriimonadaceae bacterium | reverse complement strand
CACGTTGATCGGAACGTAGCCGGTGTGTCCGATATTTCCTTGATAGGTCCCCCAGGTCTGGCCTAACGCGGACCCCAATGAAACAATTGCGCATAAAGCCCAGGCGGCTCTCCTGAGGCGAGACAACGAAGTCCCAAATTCAGCCATAGACGGTTCTCACCGCAAGTATAGAATGACGCTCAGGGCGCCCCCGTTTAAGAATGACCGTAACCGGCAATTTTGCGGAGGCGGGATACCGAAGGCCGATCTCTCCGGGCTAGATGGCGGACGCCCAACTCTCCCAAGAGAGTCTCGGCGAAGACCACGAGTTACCGAACCTCTACCCCCAGGCCCCCTCCTCCTCCCGGCGGTACGAACCCCTTGGTCGCTAGACGAGGCTGTCGGCGACCCGACGGTATGCGGCTTGGAGATCCCGGCGGTCGAGCCTCTCTCTTAGGGCCCGCTTCGCTGGCAGCACCTTGTTCCGCTCGTAGATCGAGGCGACCGTTCCGAGCTTCTTTCGGCCGATGCTGGCCCGGGCGAGATGCTCGGCCGCTTCGTCGTATTCGCCGAGCCGGCAGTGGACGCTCGCCAACTCGTCGTCCGCCATCGAGAGCACGGCGTGGCCGGCGACCTGGGCTCCTATCCGCTTGATGTCCTCAAGCTTCTGCCGCGATTTCTCATTGTCGCCGGTCGCGCCGCAAAGGCGGGATTCGAGGAGAATCACCCACGGGACCATTCGGAGATGCCCCATGGACTCAAAGAGGCGTCGCGCCGTTTCGATCACGATTGCCGCCTGGGCCGTCTTTCCGGATTCGATCAGGCTGTCGGCCAAACCCAGGCGGGTGCTTGCGTAGACGGGCAACGACTGCTGGTCGCCGGCGAGGTCGGCGCACTTCGAGATCAGCCGTTGCGCCGAAGGCACTCCCACCTGCTGGCGTATGATCCCAAGCTGGCAGTCGAATTCGTTGGACAAAGCCGGGTCCTGCGCCTTGAGGGCAAGAGCCCGGCTCCATTCGGCATAGTGCAGGCACTTGGCGAACTCACCGCGAGATAGATGGCCGTAGGCGAGCGCTCCCGCCAGTCTCGCCGCAGCGATCGGCTCGCCCGCCGCGATCGCCTCTTCGAGAGCTCGATCCGCTTCCACAAGCCGGGCGCCAAGCCGGCCAGCGAGAACGAGGAAGTACATGGCCTGAGCCTCGACGAGCCGCCGGGCCGGCGAGGGCAGCAGACTCGCGGCGAGGGCTCTTTCGTGGATCTGCAGAGCCGGTTCCACAGCCATGCCAACCCACTGCTCATGGGTTGAGGCGATCATTCCCGCGACTTGAGAGGGATCGTGGTCCAGCAACCATTCGGCAGCCGCCGCGAGGGGGTGCTTCTCCTCCGACTTCGACGATGGCCGCACGTCGCTGACAACGCCGAGGTCTCGCAGGATTCGGGCGCGATAGGCATCCGAAACCTCCGCCGCCTTCGCGGTTCGCCCGGTTTGATCGAGAAGCTGCACCTGGAGCGCGGCCGCGTCTTCCGACAGTGGATCGACCTCAAGCGCCTTGGATGCAAGATCCAGGGCGAGATCCGTCACGTCTTGGGACCAAGCCGCCCGCGCCTCTGAAATGAGCGCGGTTACCGATTCGTGGCGGAGACGCAAACGCTGGTCGACGACCCACTCGCCATCGATCCCGGGCATAAACTCACCGAGCGCCGGCTGGGGCGCGCCCTCCATGACGTCGCAGCGGATCGCCCCTTCCCTTAGCCAAATGAGGTCGTCCTTCGCAAGAACGGCGCCTGCGGGAAGGACCTTGCGCAGAGAGGCAAGGGCGGTTCGAAGGCTGTCCCGGCCCTGACGCCGGGGACTTTCCGGCCACACCTTTTGGGCAAGCGCATCGCGCGAGACAGGCTCACCGGCCAGAGCAAGGACGGCCAAGAGCACGAGAACCTTCTGGGTCGGGAAACGCGCAACGGAGCCCTCCGGCGCTAATAGCTCGGCTCGGCCAAGGAGAAAGAGATGATAGTCCGGCGCAGGAGTGCTCACAAGTCTCCGTAGATTATAGTGCGGGCAAGCTAAAGACCAAGAGGGCGGCTCGCCCCAGAACCGAGAGAACTGCCGGTATTTGACGGCCGGCCGCTCATTTTGCGCTCGTTTTGCGCCCCCCTATCCACACTCCTCTTCGACTGACCGCGGATTCGGCAGTTTGCGTTTCGTTCAGAGGAGATTGATATGAAATACGGCTATCTTGTGGCTGCGGTCGCTCTTGCGGCGGTCGTGCAGCGGGTTTCAGCGTTCTCGGATTCCGAGACTTCATCGAGTGTCGACTTCCAATTCGGCTTTACCAACCCGAGCCAGTTTTCGTTTCAGTTGGATACGGGCAACGGCGGGGAGTACATGAACTTCCCGGCTACATCATCTGGCGACGGCGTGAACTATGGCAATGCTACGAACCGCACGTTCGACGGAGTCAACTCGGGAATGGTCAGCCAAGCGTGCGGCTCATCCACGGCTGTGAACGGATCGGCGAAGCAATTCGAGGGCATGGCCAGCTTCTTCATCGTGACCAATACGTCCGGGCAGGACGCGACCTTCAGCCTGTCGGAGACGATCACTCAGATGCTCACTTCGATCGGCGACGCCGATACCCTCATCGGCAGCGGATTCATCGAGTTCGAAAACAACGGCATCAAGAACTACTCGGAGATGGACTCGGAGCTGTTTGGCGACGGTTCTTTCACGAACACCGTCTACGGGGGCAACTACATCACCGGTGGGAACGTATCTCCAGGGCATTTCTCGGGGACGACCCACTTCAGCGACACGCTGCAAGCCGGCGAGTCGGTCCAAGTCGAGGTCTACACGGCAGGCATCACGCATGTCGAGACCCGCACCGCGGACACCCCGGAGCCGGTCACGATGAGCCTCGGGGCGGCGAGCGTCGTGGCGTTTCTGGTGAGGCGGAGAAAGAGGAATCTGGCCGGAATCGGTCGTTGCTCCTCATAAGCCGGGCACCCCGCCGACAGATCCCGCGACCCGCGGCTACGCCGCTCGGTCCCTAACCTGCAGCCTCGGGGGCGCGTGGCCGGCGTCGGTAGCAAGCCGACGCCGACCGGCGCGCCCCCGGCAAGCCAGAAGTCCGTCGAACCTAGTTGAAGAAGCCGACCGAGCGGGCAAGCCGCATGTCGTCGCCGCCGCCTAGCTCGTCGAGATCCTTCAGCGGAAGCTCCTTGGAGTTTGCGTCTTCGACCGCGACCTTCAGGCAGAGCGAGCGAAGCTCGTTCACGAGGATCTTGAACGACTCCGGAATGCCCGGTTCGGCCAAGGTCTCGCCCTTCACGATCGACTCGTAAGCCTTCACCCGTCCCATCACGTCGTCCGACTTGATGGTCAGAAGCTCCTGCAGGGTGTAGGCCGCGCCGTAGGCTTCCAGCGCCCACACTTCCATTTCGCCGAACCGCTGGCCGCCAAACTGCGCCTTTCCACCCAACGGCTGCTGAGTGACGAGCGAGTATGGGCCAATGGAGCGGGCATGGATCTTCTCGTCCGCCAAGTGCTCCAGCTTCAGCATGTAGATCATGCCGACCGTCAGCTTGTTCGGGAATCTCTCTCCCGTCAGACCGTCCCGGACCGTCGATTTGCAGCTTCTCGGATCCAGTCCCGCGCGAGTGAAGATATTGGCTTCGATGCGCTCGATTAGGCCGGCATAGACCGAGTCGTCTGCCCCGGCCGGAGGCTCGCTCTGCTCGTCCTCTATCTTCTCCGGCTCCCAGGCCTCGAAGTCCATGTCGATCAAGTCGCCGACTGCCTTGGCCGAAGGCTGGCCGACGATTCGGGAAATCCGCTCGAGGCCGTGCTCGCCGAGTTGGCGAAGCCGAGCTTCCGTCTTCCCCAACATGGCCCCGAGGGAATCGTCCTTCTCGTACTTCACGTTGAGGAAAAGCTCGTTGTTGACGTAAGCGCCGAGGACCTGCTTGCGCATGTGCTCGGCCAGCCGGTCCATCTCGCTCAGGATCTCGCCTTCCGTCGCGCCCTCGAACGCCGGGCACTTGTACTCGATTCCGAGGTGCTTGCCGACGTAGCCGAGGTGCGTCTCGAGGATCTGGCCGATATTCATTCGGCTCGGAACGCCGAGCGGATTGAGGACGATGTCGACCGGGGTTCCATCCGCCAGGAACGGCATATCCTCGACCGGGAGAACCTTGGAGATGACGCCCTTGTTGCCGTGGCGACCGGCCATCTTGTCGCCGACCATCAGCTTCCGCTTCTGGGCGATGTAGACCTGGACGGTCATGTTCGTTCCTGCCGGCAACTCGTCGCCGGGGATTTGAAGCAGCGGCTCATCGGTGCGGTCGCAGACCAATCGCTCGCGCTTCTTGGACTCCTTGTAGACGTAGTTGATCGACGGCGAAAGATACTTGTAGCGGCTGAAGACCTTGACGTCGACGACCGTTCCCTTCTCGCCGTGGGGCAGTCTCAGCGAAACGTCGCGGGTTTCCTCCGCCTTCTTGCCGAAGATCGCGATGATCAGCCTTTCCTCGGCGGTCATCTCGACCTGGCCCTTGGGCGCGACCTTTCCGACGAGGATGTCCTCCGGCCGGACTTCCGCGCCGATTCGGATGATGCCGTTCTCGTCGAGGTCCTTGAGAGCCTCTTCACCGACGTTCGGAATGTCGCGGGTGATCTCTTCCGGTCCAAGCTTCGTATCGACCGCTTCGGTCTCGTGCCGCTCGATGTGGATCGACGTGTAGACGTCGTCCTTCACTAGCCGCTCCGAAATCAGGATCGCGTCTTCATAGTTGTAGCCGTTCCAAGGCATGAAGGCGACGAGCACGTTCTTGCCGAGAGCCAGGTTGGCATCGTCGCAGCAGGCGCCGTCCGCGAGAGCGTCGCCCTTGAGAACGCGCTGGCCGGGGATGACGACCGGGCGATGGGTGAAGCAGGTCGACTTGTTGCTCTGCACGAGGTGCATGAGCTCGTAGCGGTCGGTTCCTCCTTCATCGTTCTTGACCCGGATCTCCTGTGCCGTCACGTGCTCGACCGTGCCCGATCGATTGGCGATCACGGCGGCGCCGGAGTCGATCGCCGCGACCCGCTCGTAGCCGGTGCCGACGATCGGCTTCTCCGACCGCAGGGTCGGGACCGCCTGCCGCTGCATGTTCGCGCCCATGAGGGCGCGGTTCGCGTCGTCGTTCTCCAGGAACGGGATAAGGGCAGTCGCGACGGAGATGATCTGGACGGGCGAAACGTCCATGAGGTCGATCCGCTCGCGAGGAACGATCGGGTAGCTCGCGCCTCCGAGGTCTCCGCCGGCGCAGCGGACCTGCATTCGGGAGTCCACGATCAGCCCCTTATCGTCGGTCCGCACGTCGGCGGGGGCGACCAGCAGGCCGGTTTCCTCTTGGGCGGTGAGGTAGGTGATCTCCTCGGTCACGACGCCGTTCACGACCTTGCGGTACGGGGTCATGATAAACCCGAACTCATCGACGCGCGCGTGGGTCGTGAGCTGGGAGATGAGGCCGATGTTCGGACCTTCAGGAGTCTCGATCGGGCAGATCCGGCCGTAGTGGGACCGGTGGACGTCGCGGACTTCCAGCTTGGCGCTGGTTCGCTGGAGGCCGCCCGGGCCGAGGGAGGAGAGACGCCGCTTGTTCGTTATTTCCGAAAGCGGGTTTGTCTGATCCATGAATGTCGAAAGCTGGTTGCTCGAGAAGAAGGACTTGATCGACGCGGAGACCGGCTTGACGCTGAGGATGATTCCCGGCAGCAGGTTCTCCTGGTCGGTCGAGGTCATGCGCTCGCGGGCGACCTTCTCCATGCGGACGAAGCCGAGGCGAAGCTGCGATTGAAGCAACTCGCCGACGGAGCGGACGCGCTTGTTCTTCAGGTCATCGATATCGTCCCGCTCGGCTTCGCGCTCGACGTACGGGAGCATCTTGTCGAGGATGCCCGCCATGTCTTCGGCGGTCAGGGATCGGATTTCCAGCGGCACGTCGATCCCGAGCTTTTGGTTAAGGAATCGGCGGCCAACCTTGCCCAAATCATAGCGCTTGACGTCGAAGAAGAGGCCGTAAAGAAGCTGCTTAGCGGCCTCTTCGTTGGCGGCTTCGCCGGGGCGCAGGCGTTTGTAGATGTCGAGCAGGGCTTCGCGCGGCCCGCTGGTCGGATCGGCTTCCAGGGTCGCCTCGACGAGGGCAAGGACCTCCTGCACTTCGAGCGACTTTAGCTTCAGGGACTCGATCTTGCGAGCGGTCTCGCGCTCGATCTTCTCGCCCTTGCCGATGATGAGCGCGCCGTTGTCGGTGATATCGGCGAGCACGCGCTTCCCGATCAAAGCGTCGGCATCGGGCTCCTCCAGGGTCACGACCTTGGAGAATGCCTGCATAATCTCGTCGTTTGTGCCGAGCGGCGTCTCAGTCAGAGCCTTTCGCGCCTTAACTTCATCGCTCAGGGACGCGAGCTTCTCGGCGGTCAGCACGACGCCCGGATCGATCAGAATCTCGCCGGTATCCTCGTCCACAACCGGCTCGACAATCCGCTTGCCTTGCGCCTTTCCAATGATCCGCTGGGTCCTTCCCCGCCCCTTCTCGAAACCGTAGAGGGCCTTCATGAGCTGGGTGATGGGCAGCTTCTTGGTCTGGCTGATCTGGGCGCGGACGACCATGTTGGCGTCCGACTCGATCTCCAGCCACGGACCCTCGTTGGGAATGACGCGGGCGGAGACGATCACCTGCATCGACGAGTCGACGCCTTCTTCGAAGTACAGACCGGGCGAGCGGCTAAGCTGAGACACGATGACGCGCTCGCGGCCGTTGATGATGAACGTTCCCTTATCGGTCATCAGCGGCAGATCGCCGAGATAGACCTCAGACTCGATGACTTCCCGGTCGCGCCCGCCGAAGCGGACGATCGCCTTGATCGGCGCCTCGAAGGTCATGTCGCGGTCGCGGCACTCGCTGATGCTGTATTTGGGTTCGCCGAGGGTGAAACTGACGAGTTCGATGTAGTTGGTCTGGGTAAAATCCCAGATCGGCGAGAATGTCTGGAAGAGCTCAGGAAGTCCTTCTTCTAAAAACCACTTGTAAGAGTTAAGCTGTAATTCAATAAGGTTGGGAACCTCGAGGAACCGGCCGATTCGCTTCGAGGATGGCTGAATAATTCTCACTCAGGCCTCCGGGGGATTTTGCGCGAACTCTCAGGATACCACGATTCCCAGCGCCAAATCAAACAAAAGCCGATGACCTCATGGGACCGCCGGATTCACCACGGGATGCGACGCATCGGCAGGATGCCCCTGCTACTCATCGACTGGAAGCCGATTGCCACGACGGATCGCCTACGCGATCCCATGGTAGAAATGAACCATGAGCCCTTTGCTCGCGGCGGTCATACCTTATGTTTTGGGGGCAGGCCCGCTCGCGCCAGCCTTGCCCGGGCGGCCAACAGCCGGTCGGCGTCCCATGCTCGCCTACGTGGCCCGCGTCTACTACCCACCCGGAGACCGGCGCAAGAGCCATCAGCAGCTCTACATCTCCGACCTCGACGGCCATCACCGCAGACAGCTCACGCACGGGCCGAAGGACGTCGACGAAGTCCAGTGGGACGGCAGCGGCGCGCTCGTCTGGTGGGATTCCACCTACGATAACCGGGCCGCCACCTACCGCTACACGGTCTACGAATCGCATCTGCGGCCGTTCCGCCCGCGGCTGGTGTGCCGGCTCGAAAGCGATCCCGGAACCCGGGCGAGCGGCTACCGGAGGGGCGTCTCCGTGCTCGACCTCGACTCGGGCACTTGGCTGATCCACGACGGCCACGCGTCGCCGGTCAAGGACGCCGAGCTCGGCACCGCGCTCAATGCTTGGCGGAACGATGATGGGGATCGGTGGGGCTTCGGCACGGGAAGACGGATCGACGTGAAACTCGGGCAAGAGGCCACGACCGTCAGTCAAGGCACTCGAAGCTGGACGCTTCCGATCCTGAGCGGAGGGCTTGGCTTCTACCTCCCAGATATCGACCGCGGCGACACGATCCTGCTATTGGGCTACCTACTTGGCGCGTACCATTCCAACGAGGACCACTTCTATTCCCTCGACTGGGCAACCGGCAAGACGACCGAGCTTGTCGGGGGCCTCGGATGCATGGACTTCGACGTCGACTCGCCCTACTACGCGGGGACCAGCTTCGCCGGCCGCGGCCTGATCCCTTATGGCAGAGGCAGAAACGTCTGGGGCGCGAAGCTGTACGCCGGCGACTGGAAGACGGGTAAGCGCTGGCTCGTCCTCGGGGGCCGGGTGTACGTCACGAGCGTCGCGGTGCAGCCGTAGGGCCGCATAAGGCGCCGCTCAGCCCTACAGCTTCACTCGGAACGAGGGATCGGGAACGCTGTAGGAGGCCTTCAGGTTGTCCCGCATGTATTTCTTCAGATCGTCGTCCGGCTTGAGGATGAGGAGCAGGCGGTCCGGCTTCTTGTCGCCGATGCTGTCCATCGGGAACTGGAGGTCGACGGTGACCGCGCCGCCCTGCGGCAGCCCCTTGTCCCGCAGATCGGTGATGTTGTAGGGATCGAGCATCGTCCCGTCGCTCAGCACGAGCTTGAGGGAGTCGAATCCGGTGCCGGACAGAGCCAGTTGGTCGGTTTGGGTTCCGTTCCGAAGCTCCACGCCGACCACGAAGGAACTGCCGTCGGCAGACTTCGCTGCCGAAGTCACGCGGAATCGCCAAACGCCGTTGAACAGCCACTCGTTCAGGCCGCCTTCGACTCCGTTGTTCTGGTTGGCGCCGCCCATCGGCGAGAGGGTGAGGCTGAGAGTGTCGCCACTTGCCGAGGCCTTGACGCCGGCGCCCTGGAGGGCCTTCAGGGGAACGTAGGTTTGGCCTTTGACGACGATCGCCGAGCCCTCGACGGACTTTCCGTTGATTACGATCCGATAAGCGCTCTGAGCCCCGACGACGAGTGCCGATAGGGCAAGTCCGCCCGCAAGAATCCACAAGTGTTTCATGCTGCTGTTCCTCTGAGTTGAAGGCTAAGTGCTGAAGATACCTTCTTGCGCTACAGGGATCCGTGCCTTGGGCCTTGACGGTGCGGGGGCTTGGAACCACCTGAGCCGCGTGCGCCGAAAGCTCGCCTGCGGCGAACCGGCTCCGCATTCTTCATCACCCAAGCCGTGGTGATGCCCCCACCACGTCCACATGATCGTGAGGCCGAGACCCGATCAGACAATCAGCCTGTTCACGGAGGAGGCTGTCGCCCGGATCCTGACTCCCGAGGAACCGGAGCATAGCCCGGTGGTCGAGCGCTTCTCTCTACCTGACCGGAGCGCTTTCGCGCTGCACCTAATAAGGCCGTCGTGGATAGCCTCAGGGCTGATGCCGCGAACGCTA
>DATJYD010000769.1:0-4131 GCA_035499755.1 Fimbriimonadaceae bacterium | reverse complement strand
GTTCCAGGGAGTTGTCAAAATGCGACTTCTCGGGGCAGGGGTGTCTCAGTGCGCGAAAGAACTCGATTCGAGGGCTAACATCGAGGTATTCGACCCAGGCGTTCCTCGCGAGGAGCTTCGCCGGCACTATCACGATGCAGCCGTATTTATCATGCCGTCGCGATATGAGAGCTTTGGAATGGTGCTTGCCGAGGCGATGGCATGCGGCGCGGCAGCGGTGACGACTCCGACCGGGTTCGGCTACGAGCTCGAGGATCGGCGGGAAGTGCTCAGGGTTCCGTTCGGCAGTCCGGAGGCCCTGATCGAAGCCGTCGGGCGGCTGATCGAGGACGAGCCGCTCCGACGATCAATCGCTGACAACGGATATCGCCGGGTCCAGGGGCTCACTTGGGAGAGCGCCGGAAAGCAGATGGAGGCCTTTCTGCAGTGGATCCGGGCCCAAGGGAGGAAGCTCTGAGCATACGGCAACACCTGCTAGTTCTCCCAGCGGTTTCCAACCGATAGGACGGAACGAATCGAATGGCCCGGGGAGATGGCGAGAACCGCGACCACACCGAACCGTTCGGGCGAGGAAAAGCGTCTCGCATCCGGGTGGATCGGTTCAAGCCATGTACTCTATTATCGGTCGCGCGCGTTCGTTGGTCTTCGGGTTCCTTTCACTGGCTATTCTAGGGGGTCTAAGGCAAGCGACAGGGCAGTCGTTCTATAGAGTTCAGAACTCTATATTTCCAGGGACCACCGCGAAGCCGCAAGCGGCCGGGCAGATCGCGTTCTCCTTCACCCTCGACAAGGGCTACAACACGACGGCGGGCGCCTTCACGGCGAGTGGAACGCTGGTCAAGACGATTTGGCGGAACGTGCGGTACCCGGCTGGGACCTTCCAAGGAATCTGGGACGGGACGGACGATTCCGGCCATGCGGTTCCGGCGGGCATCTATCAGATCCGCGTTCTTTACCACAACGTGAAGTATGTGTGGGACGGGATCGTCGGAAACACGTCGGGGACGTTCAACGGGGATGCAACCTGGAGAAGCTACTTCAACATGGGCTCTAGCGGGAGCCTCGCGATCTATGGCAACAACGCCTTCTACGGAATCGGCTATATCGAGGGCCAGGCGAATCTGCGCCGTTTCGCGGTTTCGAACCCGCTTGCGCCGTGGGACATCGTGCCCCAGAATCAAGGAGCGGTCTGGACCCTGGTCGCGACCGACGGCATCCGCTACTACATGGCGGATACGGGCGACGGAATGGACTCGTACAGCTCGACCTTCGTAGTGGGCTACAACGTCGCGGACGGAACCGAGTCAAGTTTTTCGGCGGGAGCCGCGGTCCAGACCGGGCAGCCATACTACACGCAGTTTTCGAGCGCGATCGACGTTAGCCAGAAGAGCACGGGCGCCGGGGCCGTACACGATGACTCTTGGGTCGCACAGAACGCCGCGACCGGCTTGGCCGTGCAGACGAGCGGCAATCTTCTCGCCGTAGCGCACGGGCCCCTGAACTTGATCCGGATGTTCGACAAGACGTCCGGCGCAGCCCTCGGCACGATTTCGGTCAACGCCCCAGGATCGGTGGCATTCGACGCGAACGGCGACTTGTGGGTGCTGACGGGCACGACGGCCGTGCGCTACACGTCGGTCGCGACTTCTCCGACGGTCGCGGCGACGATCACCGGCCTATCGCAGCCGATCGCGGTCGCTACGCACCCGACGGATCGAAATGTCGTCTTGATCGCGGACGGAGGTCAGAGCCAGCAGGTAAAGGCCTTCAACTCGTCAGGGGACGCGCTGTGGACGTACGGCGTCCCCGGCGGCTATACGACGAACGGCCCGGTGGTCGGGAACAGCATTTTTCAGTTCACGGGCGGCCGCGTGCCGCTGGCTTTTCAGAGCGACGGCTCGTTCTGGGTCGGGGACGGGGCGACGAACCGGCTGCTCCACTTCTCGGCGTCGCGCGCGTATCTGAACCAGATCGAATATACGCCGGGCAGCTACTGCTCGACGGTGGACGACAACGATCCCACGCGGGTCTTCGACTACTTCCTGGAGTACCGGATCGACTACTCCAAGCCGTTGCAGCCGGGAGATCCGGGAGCGGCGGGAGGCAACGGCTCGTGGAAGCTTGTGCGGAACTGGGCGGCGGGGGTGAACCCGAAGTACATCGGGGACACGGCTCGCTGGGCCTTCTCCGGATTTGGCTCGGTGCAGACTCTCGCCAACGGGCGCACGTACGGCCTGGTGCGGGATTGGAGCGACGGCGGCCTCGGTCATTATTCCATGGTCATGGAACTGACCGCGAGCGGGCTGCGGGAGACGGGAACCAAGCTGGGCAACGGAAGCAAGATCTATCCGGATGGAAGCTTGCGGTGGATCACAACCACGAATGGAGTCCAGACCATTTTCCAGTCGGCGCTCGTTGGATTCGACGGAAACAACAATCCTCTCTGGGCCAACGGAGCGCCCATCGCCTCCTATCCGGCGACGGGGCAGACGGCGGCAGTCTCCACGGCAGCCGGTTCGGGCCCGATCCCAATGACTTCGTCGGGAGTCCTCGTGACGCTGAACGCATCGACGCCCTACAGCCCCGGCGATCTGGGCGCGAACACGACGGGCATGCATCTCGGCGGCGTCAAGGCGGGAATGAACAACTTCCTCTGGCAGGCGAGCCCCTCGGTGCCGACGGATATTCCTCTGGACGGGCTCGGCTCCTTCGACGTCGGCGACAGCATCACCTACGCGGCGACGGTGCCGATGGCAAGCGGTCGAAACGTCGTGTACGGATACAACGGCGAGTTCTGGAACCAATCGGAAGCCGACCAGTTCATGCACTTCTGGGACGACGGGCTGTTCGTGGGCCAGTTCGGCACGCCGGGAGACACGGTCTGGCCGGCGGGCTACGAGGTGCCGGGTTTGGGCGGCAACGAGGCGACGCCGGAGCTTGTGACGACGCACAGCGGGGAGACTTACCTTTACACGGCGGACGAGGCCGAGCACGGCGGGATCCACCGATGGCATCTGGTCGGGGCGGGCGCGATCCGCGAGTTGGCAGGTTCGGCGAGCCTCGGCGGGTCGGCGACTCTATCGCCGATGCCGGCGGGAGCAGCGGGCGGCCTCGTCGCGGTGTCGGGCTCGCAGCAGGTTTCCCTGACTTGGAAGGGGATCTCGCTCACGAAGGTGTATCGAGTCAAGTTCTCGACCCAGCCGGGGGGACCTTATTCCGTGGCGGCATCCAAGATCTCGTCGACGAGCTACAACTTGACGGGGCTGACGAACGGAGTCAAATACTACTTCGTCGTCTGCCCGATGATCGGGGAGTCGGAGTATCCGGCGTCGGATGAGATCGCGGCGACGCCAAACGATCCTGCTGTTCCGGTGCATGCTGCTGGACAGGCGGATTACCGCCATCAGCAGGACAACCACTATGTGGTCGCCTCTTCGTCCATGTACCCGCTGCGACTGGAGACGGCGGCCGCAAATCTGGGAACGCTAGCGATCACCAATCTCGGTCGTGGCGGCTATTACCTGTTCGATTTTCCAGCCGTCGGATCAAATCTGAACCGATTGCCTGCCGGCGCATCGGTCATAGCTGGTTCTGGCTGGTCGAACCACAACCCTTGGGAAGTTGGGTATCTCGTCGTCGATGGAGTCGCAGGTCCAAGATCTTGCCTTGTCGCCACTTCAGACCTGAGCTCGGCCTCGACACTCGATGCGACGATCACAGTGGATCCGGGAGACGCAAAGTGGCACTATCTGACCTTGTTCAGTCCGCCGACATTCGCCAACACGCGCAACTTCAGCGTCGTTGTGACGCCGAGAGGACAGGTGACGCCTTCTGCCAGCCAGTCCGTCTCCGAAGCTTACGGCCGCGGAAGCTACCACCTGATCCAGTTCATGATCAAGGGCCCGGTGACGGTGACGATCCCTGCGGGGGCGATCGATCCAAACCTGCAGGGCATATTTCTAGATCCCGTCGATGGTGGCTAGAAGGAGCTGGGAAGTAGTAGGGTATTGTTAACGCCTGTCTCTGCCATGGCCGCCATAGATGAAGAGGAGAGTGAGTACAGCTGGTCGAGTTCGGATGCGGCCTGCTCGGTTGAGTATGTAGTCGTCCCCGTGCTTGCTTTGCTGGCCC
>DATJYD010000768.1:0-4102 GCA_035499755.1 Fimbriimonadaceae bacterium | reverse complement strand
CCATCGACCCGCCATCCGACACGGAAATGGTGTCGACGCCAGAAGCGGCAAGGCCCCTGCGTTCGCCCTCAAGACTCGTCCTTAAAGCCTGCTTGTTCTTCTCGACAAGTTTCGGATCGATTCCCTGCCGTGCGAGTCTGGAGAGGAACCGGTCGGCCTCAGCCGCTGGTTTCAGTCGGGGATCCGGTGGGCGACTTATCTCGACCTTGTAGACGCGGGTCTGAGCCATCGTCGGGTACGCGGCGAGCGACCCAGCAATAGTCACAACTGCAGCCAATCCGACCCGAGAAAATCGCCCTGTCATTGCGCTGAACACAAGTTGGTCCAGACCCACACTTTGGTGTTGATTGGCGGATAGCTCGTGTCGCAGAAGCAACCCGAGCCGGCGAGGGTGCAGGGATAGGTGTGCTGAACCGCCCCCGGTACCCAAGCGGGCGTTAGCGTGCAGTTTCCGTACACGTTGAAGGAGCAACCCGCTTGGTCGTACGTGATCGTGTAACAGGTCTGGCCATCTAGGCACCCGCTGGTACAGTCCGTCGGATCGGATGTGACTTGGTTCCAAACGCACATGTAGCAGCAACACCACGCGGCCCCCGCAAACATGATGAAAGTGACGATCGCAGTCAGTTTTTTCACCTTGAGCCTCCTATGGCAAGAATCTGAATGACGGCCCATCGCTAGGCCCGAGCCAGGTCTCTGGGTCGCCCGGGAAGATTCGCTCCCTTGGGAAACACTCCGTCCAGTCGGGAGTGAACCGAATCTGGAGGGGCCGAAACCACCGGACATGACCGTCGACAAACGCGTAGTTTGAGCCCCCAAAATGGCGCTCAGAGCCGAAAGGCAATTCAGGATAGACTTCGCGTCCGGTCTGGGGTGGGAACTTCACAGAGAATGCATACTTGTCCGGCATGGAGAGCTCGTAGACAGCAAGCACCTCGTCAGTCTGACCGAGACTTCTCCACACCTGCCTCCCACCGGTGACCTCAGTGAAAGCGATCGTTCGTGCAGAATTCGGGACCCCGCCCTCAGCCACGAGGCACTGGTTAAGGGCGTAGCCGAGCAGCGGGCGGCCGAAGTACGAGTGCAGACTTGCTCGCCCTGGGCAGAACAGGTCGCCGGACGCTCCGTACGATTTGAGTTGATCCAGCCAATACCCGTCGAGGTAGCTGTTGTTGCGAGCGAAGGCGCCATCGTTGGAATCGCAGTATTCGAGGCTGGCGACGGTCAATTGGCGAAGGTTCGAAACGCAAGCGGAGCTCCTCGCCTTTTGGCGAGCGCTGCTTAGGACGGGGAACAGAAGCCCGGCGACGATCGCGACAATGCAGATGACGACGAGCACCTCGACAAGGGTGAAAGCTCTCCTCATCGCCTTGCCTCATCGCGCCGAACGGTAACATGGAACCGTGCTTGAGCGACAAATTCGTGGCCACTTCGGTCGCCATGCACGGCCAGCACCTGAAACTGGGGGCCCAGAGGAAACCTGCGCATTTCAATCGGGAAATCGATCCAGGCGATGCCAAACGCAGGGATCGACTCGCGCGGCTGCTCGTTCGAGCAACCCGCCGCGACCGTTTCGACGCGGGCGCTGCTAGGCCTTAGGTTGAGCACCCCAACCCGTACGGTGACGGGCCGATTGCCGTTGACTGTCCCGAAGTCATCTGGAATGCCCAAAAGCACGACGGGTGCGGCGGCGACCGGCTCGACTAAAGCCCACGCGGCAACCACTAGCCCGGTTGCCATGGCGATCAACCACCAGCACTTCAACAGACCCTGCCTAATCCGGTTCATTTGCTAAGTAACTTTGGTTGCAGTTATTGTGCGGCACCGATCGTATGGCAGCTACGTCGTGGCTTTCACGTCAGCGTTTTGGCGGACGCTTTCACGAGGACAACACCCGGCCGATGTCTCTCAGGAAGCTGCGCACTCGCGCTGCCTTGTGGGGTGAGCGAGTTCGGCTCGAGCCCTTGAAGCGCTTTCCGTAGCTGAACGGTAAGCTACCTTGAGAGCTTGACCGTGCACGGATTGAGATCTTCGCGAGTTGCTGTCATGGTGAGGTGTAAGAAGGTGAGTCTAGGCCGAGGGTTGCCAATCCACGGATTCCGGTCCGGGCTCCGCGGAGTTGCAGATCCGGCGTCGGGTATGGAATAGGTTCTCATATCCGGATTCGGGGAGTAGCAAGCCATGAGAGATCGCGACTTTCGAGCCTTGGAAGGGCACCATCACGCTTTCGAGAACGTAGGTTGGGACGACGTGCAGCGTCGCCTGGGCGAGGCCAAACATGAGGCCCCCGCACAGCCGGAGATGTGCGGCAGCGATCCCTCGTTCGCGGAGGCGATGGATCTGGAACTGGCCGACGCTGCCTAGGCCCCAGGCAAGTCGTGGCAACCGTCTCCAGGCTGTACGTCCCGAAGATCTGCCTCGGGATGCGCATGCCCCTCGCTCCGGGCAGCCCGAGCTCACATCCCGAGGCTAGAAGCATGGGTCGCGAAGCCTCGGGATGTAGTCAGTGGCTGACGCAGTCGCTGCCAATTTGCATCCCGAGGCAGCGCAATCCGCGGCGAACTCCAAACTCCAAGCTCCAAACTCCAAAAACTCCTCAGAGGTACTTGCGGTCGGCAAGCTCGTCCGGAAGGTACACGATGCCCTCCTTCTTCGTTCCCGTCGGGCTGTGGTAGTAGTCGTAGTCCTTGCCGTAGCCCTCGCTCTTCATGAGGCCGGTCGGAGCATTCCGGATGTGAAGGGGTACGGGCAGGTTTCCGAACTCCTGCACGTCCTTCACCGCGTTCCCGTAGGCTAAGTAGAGTCGGTTCGACTTGGGCGACTTGGCCATGTAGATGACGGCTTCGGCCAGCGCCAGCGCGCATTCCGGCATCCCGATCTTCGCGCACGTGTCGTAGGCGGCGTTGGCGACGACCAGCGCCTGGGGGTCGGCCATCCCGATGTCTTCGCTCGCCATCCTCAGAACGCGGCGCGCGATGTAGAGCGGATCTTGACCGGATTCGAGCATGCGGGCCAGCCAGTAGAGCGACGCGTCCGGGTCGGACCCGCGAACCGACTTGTGGAGGGCCGAGATCGTGTTGTAGAACTCCTCGCCCGCCTTGTCGAAGGCGAGCTGACGCCGCTGCAGCGCCTCTTCGAGGTCCGCGACCTGGAACTCCTCGGTATCGGACAGGTTCGCGGCGATCTCCAGAACATTGAGAAGTACCCTCCCGTCCCCGGCCGAGGCGCGCACGAGGAACTCGCGAGCCTCGTCGTCGATCGTCTTGTGGATCGCGTCGAGCCCGCGGTCGAGGACGACGCCCAGCTCGATCTCCGAGAGCTGGTGCATCGTGACCACTCGGCAACGAGAAAGGAGGGCGTGAATCACGCTGAAGGAGGGACTCTCGGTGGTCGCGCCGAGAAGAATAACCGCCCCCTTCTCGACATGGGGCAAGAGGGCGTCCTGCTGAGCCTTGTTCCACCGATGGATCTCGTCGAGAAAGATAATGGGGGCCGGGAGTGTTGGAGCGTTGGAGTCCTGGAGTGAAGCGGGAGCGTCGAAGAGGCTCTGCGGCTCGGGCTTGGAGGGTGGCCTTCTTCCTCCCAGTACCGCCTCGATGTCCTTGATCGAGGCGTTGACAGCGGAGAACTCGTGGAAGGGGCGGTCGAGTTCGCGCGCGATGATGCGGGCAATCGTGGTTTTCCCGCATCCCGGAGGTCCCCAGAAGATCAGGGATGGGAAGAACCCGCTGGTCTTACCCCGCTCGAGCAGGGTCCCCACGAGCGAGACGACTTTGGCCTGCCCGATGAACTCGACGAGATCATGGGGCCGGAGCCGGTCTGCGAGCGGCGCGCTCATTTGCGCCCAGTGTACGCCGTCCCGCGGGGCATTACGCCCGCACCGCGACGGACAGGGACAGCCCCTCGGTGGATGGTGGCGGAATCGGATCGCCGACCTCGTTCGCGTGGGCAATCCAAAGCTCGATGCTCTTTTGGGCCGACTTAACCGCCTCGTCTAAAGACGCGCCCCCGGCCGTGCACCCTGGAAGATCTGGCACATACGCGCCCCAGCCGTCCTCCCCGGCGTTCTCGAACACGACCAGATAATGCCTTAGTTCCATCC
>DATJYD010000767.1:0-2135 GCA_035499755.1 Fimbriimonadaceae bacterium | reverse complement strand
TCGATATCGGGGGCGGGGTGACGGAGATGGCGGTCTTCAGCGGAGGGTCGGTCGCGTTCAGCGCCTCGATCCCGATCGGCGGAGCCCTCGTGACGGGGGATCTCTCGAAGCTTCTCAAGACCAGTCCGGAGGAGGCCGAGCGCCTTAAGACGAGTTTCGGGGTCGCAACGGCTCAAAAAATTGCCGAAAAAGAGTCAGTTGAGGTGCATCAGCTTGGACATGCCGCGCCGCGGCCGCTCCAACGAAAGGTACTATGCGAGATCATCGAGAGCCGAATGCGAGAGCTCGCGCTGATGGTCAAGCAACAAGTCGAGAAGAGCGGGATGTACGGGACTTTGCCCGGCGGCGTAGTGCTGACGGGCGGGGGCGCGGCTCTCGAAGGAACGAAGAATCTCTTCGAAGATGTGCTCAGGCACTTGCGCGTTGAGATCGTAGAGCCTAAAGTAGATGGCGCGGCTCACGGATTGGCGGACCGGCCGGGGATGGCTGCGGCCCTCGGAATGGCTCGGTTTGCGATCCAGTGTTTTGGAGATGAACTGGGGCCCGCCGGTGGTGCGGGCTGGAAAGAAAGGGTCAGGACGTTCTGGTCACTTCTAAGTGGTAAGGCATGAATAAGGTCAACGGAAAGGTTTTCGAGAAGAAAATGGCAAATAGGGCGAACATCAAGGTCATCGGCGTCGGTGGGGGCGGATCGAATGCGGTCAACCGCATGATCGAGAGTGGCATCCAAGGGGTCGAATTCATCGTCATGAACAGCGACGTCCAGGTTCTGGACCTCGCGGTCGCGCCGCAGAAGGTGCAGATCGGCGGGAACATCACCCGCGGTCTCGGCGCCGGAGGCAACCCGGAGGTCGGCAAGAGCGCGGCCGAGGAGAGCAAGAACGAAATCCGCAAGGTCCTCGAGGGCGCGGATATGGTGTTCATCACGGCCGGCATGGGGGGTGGCACCGGAACCGGCGCGGCTCCCGTCATCGCCGACCTGGCTCGCGAGCTAGGCGCGCTAACCGTCGCCGTCGTCACCCGGCCTTTCGGATTCGAGGGACCTCGCCGGGCAAAGATCTGCGAGAACGGCGTGACGGCGCTTCTGGGACGGGTCGATACGATCATCACGATTCCCAACGACCGGCTGCTGAACCATGTCGAGAAGAAGACGACGCTGGTCGACGCCTTCCGGGTCGCCGACGACGTGCTTCGCCAGGGCGTCCAGGGGATTTCCGACATCATCACGATTCCCGGCCAAATCAACGTCGACTTCGCGGACGTGCGCGCGGTGATGAGCAACGCGGGCCCGGCCCTGATGGGAATTGGCTACGGCGTGGGCGAGCAGCGTGCGCTGCAGGCGGCTCAGTCGGCGATCAACAGCCCGCTCCTGGAGCAGACGATCCACGGGGCGACGGGGCTGTTGGTGAACCTGACGAGCGGCGAGGATCTGACCTTGGCCGAGGCGAACGAGGCGATGGCCTATATCCAGCAGCTCTGCGACCAGAGCGAGGCCAACATCTTCTTCGGAACCGTCGTCGATCCGGCGATGGACGGCACCGTCCGGGTCACGGTTCTTGCGACGGGGTTCAACCCGTATACCAGCGAGGGGAGGAAGGTCTCCGAGGCGACGTTCGCCCAGGAGCGGCCGAATTACGCGGGAACTTACGGGACCGCTTCATCGGTGCCTCCGGTGTCGCCGACCCACGCGGTGACCACGTCTCAGGAGATCAAGATCGACGCCGACGTGATCAACGCGACCCCGGCCGCCACTCGCGGCGCGAACGGCGCCCAGGCCGACGTCTTCGACGAGACCGACCTCGACATCCCGGCGTTCCTCCGCGAGCACCGGGCTCGGAACAACTAGCCTCAC
The DNA here is from genome assembly GCA_035499755.1 of Fimbriimonadaceae bacterium. GTDB lineage: Bacteria > Armatimonadota > Fimbriimonadia > Fimbriimonadales > Fimbriimonadaceae > JAEVZK01. The sequence continues at coordinate 283 of DATJYD010000767.1, read as the reverse complement.
TCCCCTTCCTCTTGCGGCGATGATCGTGCGCCGGAGGAGGAAGGGGGATTTAATGCGGCTTGTGGTTTGTGGCGACAGCCTCCAGGCTGTCGGTCGCACCGGCCTAACCCGATATACAATGGGTCACATGGCAGTCGTACACGTCGTTGCAGTTGCCTTGGCGATGCTTGGTCAGGGAGCGTCGAAGCATGGCGGCGGGCCACATCTGAAGTTCGAGGTCTGGGACGCGCGAGCCCACAAGGAGCTTCTTCACGGCGACGAGAGCGCGCGCGTCTCCGATTTC
>DATJYD010000766.1:0-5033 GCA_035499755.1 Fimbriimonadaceae bacterium | reverse complement strand
GCCCTAACCGGTGCTTCACGCTAATGATCGCTCGCGGAGCGCGAGATCGGCTTGCCTGAGGTCGGCTATAGGGCCTAAAGATGCCACTCGAGCTCGATTCCCTGTCCGCGTAGGAGGGACTGAAAGTCCGCCGTGAGGTCGCTGCTCTCATACACCTCGGCCGGCTCCCGTCCCTGGGCAAGGCAATAACCGGCAAGGAGACCGGCCGCCTCCCCGATGTTCCATTCCACCGGATGCAGCCGGTAGCACCCGTTCGTAATATGCGTCACTCCCAGGTTCTTGCAGGCCGGGAGAAGGTTGCGCGCCCGAACCGGGATCAGCGATCCCAGGGGGATCTCGAACGGCAGGGTCGGCGTGTCGATCGTATTCGCGCCACTCGTGCTCGGATGGAGGTCGATCCGGTAGCTGCCGACGCCGACGCTGTCCTTGAATCCTGGCGCAACGGCGAGCCCGGGATTCGTATAGCTGGCGACCCTCTGCTCGGTCACGGTGAAGCGAGCCCGGATGCGTCGAGACTCGCGGATATACGGGGCCATCGCGAAGCCGTCGGCAGTTCCCGTTATGTCGGGGCGCAGATAGAGCCCGGGATAACCGATCCCACCATCGTGTCGGGGCGCCTCGGTTTGGAGCCAATAGAGCAGGCTGAGGCTTAGCTGTCGGGCATCGTTAAGCCGCTCGGCGACAGATTCGGCCGGCTCGTCGATGATGTTCGCAACGAAGTAGTCGTTCTGCGGCCAATTCACGATCGTGATCGGGTGCGCCGCATAGCCGGGCTCGAACTTACCAGGGTCGACGATCTGGCGGTAGCGAAACAGGTTCAGCCAATCGTCGCTGAAAAGAGGGAGGGTCCGGCGTTCCCCGGTATGCGGATTGAGCCCTTCGAACCCCAGGTGCGGCCCCGGCCAAAAGTCCGGCCGGTAGCTTCGCCAACGCTCGTACTGAGTCGGCCGGTCGATGACGCGATGACTCCCCTCGTCGTAGGCGAGGGCCATGCACCAGGTCAGCCCCTGCACGTTTCCCGGCTGCGGGTCGCCATCGACCGCATTCGGCTCTCCGGTTTCGGCTTTCGATTCGGCGCCGGTGACATATTCGACTCGCGCTAGAGGCAGGAGCTCGCCAAGCTCCGTCGCGTCGAGAATGAACCGGGCAGAGATCGTCTCCTGCTCGCCCCGGTCGGTGTCAAACGACACCGACCTCACGAAATCCCCCTCGACATCGGCCCCAATCGGTCGAAGCCCGTGACGGACGACTAGTCCGCCCTCGCCGCGGCTGTCGAAGAACGGAGCCAGCATCTTATTCAAGACGGTGAGGCCGATCCTTGGCTCATGGCAAAGTCGGCTCACCCAGCCTCCGCCCGGATTCAGCAAAGGGTCGGCGCGATACGGCGGCAGGAGCGGCGTTTGCTCGCGGTAGAACCGCCGGACCTCGTCTCGAAAGCGGCGGTAGCGAGCGGTGCAGCCCGCCTGCTCGATCCAAGGATGCTCGTCGGGGGGAACGGCCTGCGACGTGAGTTGGCCTCCGAGCCAGGCCGTCTCCTCGGTAAGGACGACTCTGAATCCAAGGGAACACGCGCCCATCGCGGCCGCCACCCCCCCTGTGCCTCCCCCGACGATCAGGATGTCGCAGCTCGAACCGCTCACGGGCGGAAGGCTACCTGGCTCGGCGCGCGCCGGCCCAGCCGCAAAGTCCCTTACTTCTTGGAGGGAAACACGGCGACCGCCTTGGTGTTCTCGTCATAGGAGGTCAGCTCGCCTTGCTTCGGCTCGCCAGACGCGAGCAAACGGATGGCCTTGTCGGCGCCGATGAGCCTGAATTGGGCGGTGTCCTTGTCGCTCAGGTAGAAGCTCTCGCGCACGTTACCGAGCTTGTCGGAGAGATCGAAGAAACCGCCGCCGTTGTCGATGCCCTCATGGATGCGGTTGAAACCGTCCGCCCCATCGAGAATGAACGCGCCGCCGCTTTCGTTCTGCTGGAGGATGGTCTCGGGTTGATTCCCCTTCCCAGCGAGGTGGAACTCCGCGCCCTCGTCTCCCACGAAGACCGTCGCCCTCCGATTTCCTGCTGGATCGCACCAGTCGGTGTAGCCGGAGTTGTTCGCCACCGCCTCGAGGATGCGCTTGTTGCCGTCGGACGCGTTGATCAGGAGAGCGCCGCCTGACGAGTCGCTGTTGATCTTGACCATGGTCGCTCCTGCCACGCCGTTGAGGGTCATGATCCCTCCCGTCGCCTCCGTCCCGAGCTGAATCATCGGCTTGCCGTTCGCATCCGTGACCGTCAACGACTTGCAGGAGATATCCTGGGCGATCTGAACGGGAACATGCTCCTGTCCGCCTTGGGCCGTCGCCTGGCGTCGCGGAGCGGCGACTCCGAGAGCAACGAGGGAAGCAAGGGCCAGCGCGATCGAGCCAGGCGTGATCCAGCGGGTGCGCTTGAGCACGGTAACTTCCCGCTTGAGTTCGGCGAGTTCGAGGCGAAGGGCTGTGAGATCGTCCATGCGCGCAAGTATATGCGGAGATTCATGGAAGGAAGATGAAAGAGCGGATTAGCCCGATGCCGTAGCGGCAGGCTTGCCTCGCGATCCTCTCAAGTACAGCCGGATTTGAAGGGGGCGACAGGCGATCAGCGCCGCTTCGTGAATACAAGCAGACCGCCTATCCGCTCGTAGCCCAGGAGCGGGTACAGCTTTGCTCCCGTATGACTGGCAAGGAGGACGCTCTGCTCCATGCCCGCCTCGCGATCGTCCCGGAGCATCCGCGCCATCAGGGATCTTCCATATCCGCGTCGCCGATGTTCCGCCTGAACGTAGAGGCCGGCGACCCATGTCGCGCCGGGACGAACCTGGATGCTCCTCACCCAGCCGATCGGAGACCCGCCGGCTTCCACCCAGTAGGCTCGAACCTGCTTGTTCGCGAGATGTTCCGGCAGGATCTGGCGGACCCTCGTCGCCTTGTTGAGCCGGTCCAGTTCCACCTCATTCATCACCAGGCGGACTTCCACCGTCGAATCGGGAAGGGGGACGGACAGGTCGCGCACGAAATAATCCTCCGTCGTCGCGAGGCGGTAACCAGCCTCCTTGTAGGCGCTTCGAACAGGCCGGTCGTCCTCACCCTGGCCGACGGCCACGCAGACCGCATAGCGCGGCGGGTCATATCGCTCGATCTGACGCAAGGCCTCCGCGGGCTCGAGGCCGCAAACTACGATCTCTTGGCCTCGCGGATCCCTCTTCGGTTCCGCGTCCCGCATCACCCGCAGGTCGCCGATTCGCACGAACTCGTACGGATGGAAGATGTTTCGCACGAAGGCGATGCCTTCGCAGAACACGTCGGTAGCCGCATCGAGGAGCATCCGATGAGGATAGCCGATGTCACCAAATGTCGACGGAGCCCGAGCATCCGTCACGTTCTGACTTCGCCTTCGAGTTCCCAAGTAAGGGGGCTCGGCAAGGGCGCGGGGCGCGATGTGAAGCATGATCGGCACTCGTCTAGCCCAAGCTGGATTCTACGGCTAGTCCTTTTCGTTGCCCCATAACTTCCCTCCGCCGCGCGCTTTCCGCCAGCAATCGCGCCAGCGATGCACGTCGACGGCGCCGACTTCCGGCATAGGCGCCCGCTCATTCGCGGAGGGCAGCATCGGGAAAGGAGCGGATGGGAGCGCCTGATACCAATAGGCGACGCTCGCAAGCTCCAGAGTCAGGCAATTCGCATGGCCGTGCTCGATCGAGGCGCGGAGGCACCTCTTGAAGCGGATCGGGTCTTCGAGATGAAAACGGTAGAGGTGGGTGCGGCCGAGCCAGCCGAAGCGGGGCGAATCGTTCAGCCGGCCGGGCGAGCGGGCGGCCCCGAAATACGGATGGAGGAAGTGCTCATCCGGGCACCAGCTCTGGTTGAAATAGTCTTCAGTCCCGGTGCCGTGGGCCGAGCCGGGCCAGGGCTCGCCGTCGACCAGGAACATGTCGTCGCCCTCGCCGTACCAGACCGGGGTTGGGCAGTTGATGTAGTAGTTGACCCCCACGAAATGCCCGGCGCCTCCCGACGGCTCGCAGAAGAGGTAGTTGTGGATGTCGGTGGGATTCTTCGCGAACTGCCCGAAGATCTCCCACTCGTTCTCGACGTCGCCGGTGTCGCTGTCGGGCGTGGTCAGCTCCTGGTGATACCAGGCGTGGAAGCGACCCATGTCCGCGGGAATTGAGGCGTGCTCCTCATAGTCGACATAGTAATAGAGGCTGCCGACCTCGATATCGCTCTCGTTCTCGATCGTGATTCGAGCGCCCTTGCCATAGGGCATCGGGAAATAGGAGACCAGCGAATTGCCCTGAGCCGGCGTGACGGCAAGGGGCAGCGAGATGAAGTTGTACTTCATGCCCCAGCCGTTGCCGAAAAAGTCGCCGACCGGCGACTCGACGCTCGGGTGTTCTTGGCCGTCCCAGTACATGCGAAGGACGAGGTTGCGCCGGAACAGGGGATCCTTGGACGAGATCGTGATCCAGATGTGTTTGACGATTCCCGCACCTTGCATCTCGGCGAGCACCTTGGTCTCGCGGGGAGCGATCGATACGTAGTCGGCGTTCCCGCCCGAGCGGTCGTAGCTGGAGACCCGTTTGCTGCGAGCGTCGACGAGGCGGGCGATGTTGGCGAGAGGGCCTTGGCTCATTTGGGCGTAGCGTACCGGGGAATCAGGATTGGAGGATTGAGGATCGATCTGGGATTCCGCTCTTCTCGCAAGTTCTCATGCGAGGGCTTTCAACCGGAGGTGAAACGGCGTTCCGCGTTCGGCGTTGGGCGTCGCCGAACGGAGTTTGAGACCAGACCCGCCGCGCGGTGGGCCACAATCGAAGAGATGGACGAACCCCTTGGCCCCGATCCAAACGAAGGAAGCACCGATCCGATGGTTCCCGAGCATTGGAAGCTCGGCGAGGATCTCCAGGACCGGATTCGGGACGCGGGCTACGAGTCGGAGACGGTAGAAGGGATCGCGGTGGACGTCCATGATTTGCTCCAGGCGTGCGATCGCATCCGGGATGAGATCGTGCCCTC
>DATJYD010000765.1:0-3073 GCA_035499755.1 Fimbriimonadaceae bacterium | reverse complement strand
CCGGCCCGACTTGCCCGGGTGGCGGCGCTTACACCGTCAACGCGATCGGCACCAGCCCGACCTGCAGCCTCTCCGGCGATCCCGAAGACCACGTCCTGCCGTACTAAGCTGACAGTGCTTCCGGGGTAGCCACACTCCGGTTCGGCTTCGAAAGCCCCTTGCCCTCCAAAGGCCCAAGGGGCTTTCTTTTCCCTCGGATTTATAGCGGGATTCGGGACAGCGGATAGCCCCGAGGGATAAACCCAGCATTTTAGCGGGCTGTTCTGATTCCTTCCCGTGGAACGTGACCTATCGCCGGGGTGAAGCCCGCTGACTAGGAGGAACGCTTCCAGATATGAACCGCAACAAGAAAAACCGTGGATTCACGCTGGTCGAGATCATGATCGTGGTCTTGATCATCGGCATCCTGATGGCTATCGCCGTCCCGAATTTCATCCGCGCTCGCGAGAGCAGCCGCCGAAGCTCCTGCATTGCCAACCTCAAGCAGATTGACAGCGCCAAGGAGCAGTGGGCGATGGACAACCATGCCGAGTCGGGAGCCGCCGTGACCATGGCTCAGCTCGTCGACCCCAACGGCTACATCAAGGGCTCCGGCCCGACTTGCCCGGGTGGCGGCGCTTACACCGTCAACGCGATCGGCACCAGCCCGACCTGCAGCCTCTCCGGCGATCCCGAAGACCACGTCCTGCCGTACTAAACGCAGGCTGGGGCGCAACCCCCAGGGTTTCAGAGCCTCTTGCCAACCCGGCAAGGGGCTTTCTCCATTTCGGATTGACCCTCGCCAGTTCCGCCATCCCTAGCTCCTGTCCTCCGCCTCCCCGCCGGCGATGAAGATGAAGAGGACCGCCCAACTCGCCTCAGCGAGTTGCGACAGGGGAAACTGGAGGTTTGACGGCATCGAGTAGACGCACAGCAGCATCGGCGTCCAGAAGACCCAGCAGGGAATCAGCGCCGGCATCACCTTGCTGCGATAGAAGCCCGTTCGGACTCGCCGAACGAATCCAACGAACGAGAAGCCGGCCTTGCGCCACTCGAACAGGCCGACTGCGGTCGGGATGCTCAAAAAGGGCGTGAACAGCCCCATGTCGACAAGGTCCTTCCGGACGAGGGTAAGAACGTCGTTCCGCGTGCCGAACATCGCCGCCTGAAGATGATAGAACAAGTCGATCTCGACCCCGACGATCGCGTAAACGAGCCCCGCAAAAAGCATCTGCGTCCAGAAACCAATCGAGACCTTGCCCGCTCTCCCCGTCACCAACTTGGCCAATTGCGGAACCACGCCCCCCGCCAACGCTCCCGTGTAGAGATCGAATGCGATGCCTCCGTTCGCCTTGAAGTGCTCGAGAGACGTAAGATCCGCTTGCAGTCCCGGGCTCCGATAGTAGGCGACGACCAAGCAAGCGGCTGCTGCCTGGATGAGCAGGATCGGCGGCCAGCTATGCCGCACCGCCGCGATTCCCGGCCGGCAAGCCTCCCGCCAGCGGAATCGAGTCGAGTCCACCGCTACCGGCAAGTCACTTCCCTTCGGATCGGGCGGCCAGTCGAAATGCCTCCACGGAGCAGGCGGTGCGGACCGCTCGATGCTCGCGGGGCCGCGTCGCCCGCCTCGACCGCGCCTCCCGGAACCTCCATCCCCCAAGGGGAAAAGAGCAAATCGGTCAGTCGCAAAGCGACAGCGTCATCTGCGGAGCCGGAGGCTGATGATCGACCTTCGCCTCCACGACGGCCGTGCCGACCGCGAAGTACTCGATCACATGGCTTTCCCAGCCATGCGAGTTCTCCTTGACCTGAGTTCCCACGATGCCGATCGCGCCTTCCCGCTCGGCCTCCGCCTGCATGCGAGAGAGAGCGAGCTCGCGGGCGTCGTAGAGCGCCTGCGTGTAGTTGACCATTTCCGTGTTGCGGCCAACCTGTTTGAGGGACTGCATCAGGCCCTGATGGGCGACGTGGTAGACGCAGTTGCCCATGACGAGAGATACCGGGCGGTAGCCGGTCTGCATCAACGTCCAAAAATCCTGGCCACTCAAGTCGGACGTGAAGGGGCGCCCATCGGCTCCCTTGAGACTCTCGCCGCTGCGGCTCTTGATCGCCGTTCCGACCGCCATGAACTCGGCCATCTCCGCGCCCCAGACGTACCGGGTGACTTCGAGCCTGACGCCAACGACCCCGTCCGCCCCCAGGATGCTGGCCTCTTCCTCCATGCGGGTCATGGCCAGTTCGCGCGCCTGGTACATCGCCTGGGTCAGCACATCTAGCTCCATGTTCTGGAAGACCTTGCCCATCTGGAAGCCGATGTGATAGATCGAGCTGCCCATGACCAGGCCGACGGGGTCGAAGCCGGCCTCCCGGACGAGGAGAAACTCGTTCACGCTGAGGTCGCTCGTGAAGAACTTGCGGCGCTGCATTTCGGCGAGGCGCTGCTTTGCGGGCTCGGGAAGCCCTTCCATCGATCCGGGTGTGAATGACATGCTGGTTCCTTGATTTGGAGTTTGATACTGCGAGTTTCGAATTGGAATAGGATTTCGGGTTCAGACGAGGGGAAGGACCGGTCGGACGGCGACGTCGATGCGTTCGCGGTTCCGCGAGATGGCGGTCCCATAGGCCGTGTAGTGAACGACGAGGCCGATCAGGTTGTCATGATCGTCGGTTCGAGGTTCGGCGAAAACCTCGATCTCGGCTCCGACGATTCCATCCGAGTCGGTGTGCTCGAATTCGCTGCTGAGCCGGCTCATCGCGGTCTCGCGGGCGATATAGAAGCCCTGAGTCAGCGAGGTCATCTCCGAGTTGGTCCAACTCCAGAGGATGTTCTGCCCGCGCCAATCGGGCACCTGGAAGTAGACGCAGACGCCGAATCCGAAGCCAGTCGGATAAAAGCCGCCTTGTTCCAGGGACCACACATCCTGGCCTGAGAGGCTCGAAAGGAACGGTCGCCCGTCCGCCGTCTTTCGACTCTGAGGATGGCGCACCGCCGTTCCCACAGCCATGAACTCGATGAGATGCCCCTCGATTCGCGAGCGGGTCAGCCGGACTCCCACGACGCCGTCGGCGCCGAGGAGGGAGGCTTCTTCAAGGA
>DATJYD010000764.1:0-3277 GCA_035499755.1 Fimbriimonadaceae bacterium | reverse complement strand
CTGTTCGGCCAGCGCTCGAGTCGCCCTGAGCATCCCCACTTTGGTCAAGTCCTCGACTCGGACGGAACCGTGTTGCTCTGCCTCCACGAGTGGGGCGTCCACGAGCACCCCTCCTTGATGAGTCCCGATGTCGCGACACGTGGCAACGGCCTGCTCTTGTTTTTCCGCGTGGACGATTTCGGCATGGCCCTGCAAAGGGCACGGGCTCTCGTCTCTCGGCTCGAAGAGGAACCTCATTTGAACCAGAACACTCGAACCAGTGAGTTCTCGCTCCGCGATCCGGATGGTTACTATGTCACGATCAGTGCGCTTTCTGCCGCCTGACACGCGGTTTAGACGCGCCTCCAGAGAGCGACTCCCGAACAGCGCAAGCGGTGGCGGTTGATCGGCGGCGGAATCGGCCTCCATTGGGAGGACGTCGATGAAGACATCTCCGTCGAGAGTCTGCTTTCGACCAAGCCACTGCTGGTCAGCGCCGTCTATCCCGGGGTGCAGCGGGCTCGCCCCTGCGCTTCGCTGCGGGCCCCGCCGCCGACCCGCCAGCCGTTAGGCGGACCGAAGCACTATCTAATTTCACGTAGCCCCGGCCAGCATGTGAGCCAGGCCGGCCGGGGCGAGCAGCGCGCCGAGGTCAGCCGTGAGGACCGATTGCCCACTCGCTGATAGTGTGCCACGAGGGATCGAGGTCGGGACCAATCAGCCAGGCGGCCGACCGCGAGATCGACGAGTTCATGACCGTCCCACGCTCGCGCCCAGGGCGACGAGAAGCTCGTCCAGTTGGTCGAACGTCTCGCTCATCATTTCCGCCGCCCCGGTGCCGGCAGCGTCGAGAGCTTCCTTCGAGGGATAGAGCTCGTGCATGACGAGCAGCGTCTTACCACCTCTTTCCTCGAAGGTCACCGTGGTGACGGGCCCACCGTCACCACCTTCGTCATTGGTCCAGACGAGGCGCGAGTGCGGTGTCACTTCGAGATACCTACCGAAGAACTCGTCAGGGTTTGAGGCATCGTGGCCGAACACCAAACGGTACCTGCCCCCGACACGAACATCCATCTCGCAGGAACGCAGGAACATGCCCATCGACTGCGGCACCCACCACTGCTTGAACAGCTCGGGCTTGGTCCATGCCTCGAACACGATGCGCGCCGGAGCGTTGAAAGTTCGCGTGACGACGAGTTCACACTCGGACTTCCGTTCCACAGTCGTGCGGTTCTTCATCGGTGTGGCCTCACTCTCTCTTCTTGCGTCCATCGACCTTCTCCTTTCGTTTCAATTCCTCGACAACCTTGTCCAACTCGTCGAAGCGTGCGTCCCAGAGCTGGCGGTACCTCTCGAGCCATGCCGTCTCTTCCTCCAATCGGCGCGGGCCGAGCTTGCAGGTCCGCACGCGTCCGAGCTTCTCCGTGGTGACGAGCCCGGACTGCTCCAGGACGCCGACGTGCTTCTTCATGCCCGTGAGGGTCATGTGGAACTTCTCGGCAAGGTCCGTGATCGAAGCGTTGGAACGTCCCAGCTGCTCCAGCACGCCGCGTCGGGTGGCATCCGAGAGCGCGGCAAAGGAGGCATCGAGGCGGGTTCGGCTATACTGAACCATCCGGTTCAGTATAGGACGACTGGGCGCGGCATGCAAGGGGAGCCCGACCGCGGGCTGCGTTTTCGACGGCGGTCGTCCCCGAGGGCGCGCTTCTCTTCTCGGGGACAACCGACGTGTGCAGCAGCTTGGCGCCCGCAACCATAGATCCATCAGAGGATAGGACCGGTGAGATGATCGGGGCGTCTTAGACCTGAGCACGCGGATGGGCAACGTGGCGAAAGCCTCGAGCCAGCCAGGACAGACGCGCCGAAAGGCTGCCGAGAGGTCTGCTGGATCGAAAGGATCTGGTCACAGAAGTGCTTGGCGATTTGCGGTGGCATGGCTCGCTTGGCGAGCTCGCGGCGCAAACTCGAGAGTCGTGTCGCGCTATCAGTCTGGAAGAACGAAAGAGGCCTCGTGGAAACGCCGTCTAGCACGCGCAGCGGACTCGCTCATCGCCTTCGGCTCTTCGCTCGCCGCTGAGGCGGGGCCCGCTAAGCGGCCGGAGGACGTACCCTCATGATTTCCGCAGAGCAGGCTCTCGACCGCCTACGGACAGGGAATCGGCGCTTCGCGGCAGGCTCCGAAAGCGGCGCGGTCGCCAGCCAGCTGCGTCGTGCCGAGTTGGCGGCCGGCCAGGAGCCCTTCGCGGTAGTCCTTGGCTGCTCCGATTCCCGCGTGCCGGCAGAAATCGTCTTCGATCAGGGGTTAGGCGACCTCTTTGTCATCAGGGTCGCCGGAAACATCGTGGCTCCCTCACAGATCGGCAGCGTCGAATTCGCTGTCGAGCGTTTCGGGACACCCCTCGTCGTCGTTTTGGGGCACTCCCGATGCGGAGCGGTGGTCGCCACGCTGGATGAGCTCACCCGACCGACGGAGCATCAATCTCGGAATTTACGGTTCCTCGTCAATCATGTGCGTCCCACCGTCGAGGCGTTACTCGCCACCGAGCTTCGCGGCGACCCGAGTGCCCTGGTGGCGCAGGCGGTTCGGGCCAATGTGCGGGCCTCCGTCAGCCACTTGCGTCTCGGGTCCCAGATCATCGAACAGCACCTTCAGGACGGCCGTCTCGTCGTGGTCGGTGCCGAGTACGCTCTGGAATCCGGGATCGTTGAGTTTTTCGACGGCGCGACTTTCTGAGACGGGCTCTCAATTTGATCCACTTGGATCACGCGTTCTTGGGGGCGAGCATCTATCGTGAGCCCGTCGATGGATGCGAAGGAGGTTCCCAGGCGAGGGGGTAACGAAAAGGTGCGGTGTTGGCATCCATCGACTCGGGAAACGCGCGATCGCAGGAGAGTGCCGCGCTCGAGCGGCATGCGGCGTGCAAGTCTGAAAGGAGACTGCCATGAGAGGTTTCGTTGAAGACATCGAAGACATGACTGAGCACAACTCGGACTTCCGCCGCGTGCTGTATACGGGCAAAAACCTGCAGCTCGTGCTGATGGCGCTCGCGCCGGGCGAGGACATTGGCGAAGAGGTCCACCCTGATCGTGACCAGTTCTTCCGGATCGAGGAGGGCAAAGGGGAGGTCTGGATCGATGGCCGGAAGACGAAGATCGAGAGCGACACGGCGATCCTGGTCCCCGCCGGCGCGCGTCACAACGTCAAGAACACCGGCGAAAAGCCGCTGAAGCTGTACACGCTGTATGGGCCCCCCGAGCATAAGGATGGGACGGTGCACGCCACCAAGGCCGATGCCCT
>DATJYD010000763.1:0-4230 GCA_035499755.1 Fimbriimonadaceae bacterium | reverse complement strand
ATAAACAAACAGCCGACCCTCAGTGTACCGGGGGCCTGGAACTGCCTGGGACGGCTGAGCTCATTCCGCTTCGGAAAGGAGCAAGGGCACCGGTCAGGTTGGGGAAGCCCTCTAGGTAGAATCCTTGCGCTGCAATAACCTGGCAGCGCTCAATCTTGAATCTCTCCGAGGTGACCCTTCTTGCGCACCGCAGCATTTATCGCAATCGCTCTGGCCGGCATCCTGCTTGGCGCGACCTTTACTGCCTCCGGGAGGGGAAAGGCGCCTGAAGGGAAAACGTGGCAGATCGCGTCCGTCGACGAAGGATCTATCGAGCACCAGTTCTATACCGACGACCTGACAACCGCCGCCGACAAAACGCGCGCGGAAGTGACGAAAAGAACCAACGAGCTGCTCAGCCAGGGCTATGAGCCGTATGCCGCTTCCGTTTACAACAACGGAATCTACAGCAATATGAGGGTCTGGTTCTTTCGCAAGTCGCAGTAAGGGCCCATTGCGTCTTTCGGGGAAAGGGAAAGCACGGTGCGGGGAGCGCAGAGGAGAGGTACTCATGCCCGCCCGATGCCTCGACGCGCATGGCAAACCGCCGCCAAAGGGGTGGAGGCCGAGTTCGTGGCGGCCGCAAAATCTCGCCCTAAAGATCAGGTTTTCAGATTCCGAAACTTAGAGCGATGGTTGAGCTTATCGTCAGGCTCTGCGTTGCGGTTGGGTTCGTTGGGTTGGGTTTGGCGGGGCTTGTCCCCTTCGATGTCTCCTGGAAGGCGGCCATTGCCATCTCGGCCGTTTCCTTGTTCGAGTGGCGCATCGACTCCAAGGGTCTGATGAACTCCGGCGTGTCCGGATTCTTCGCGGTCGGCGAAGCGATCATTCTGGCGCTCTTCCTCGCCGGTTCGGGCGTCTTGCACGAACTCGGGTTTCTTGTCCTTATCCCCTGCATCTATGCCGGCGCGCGATTCTCGGCGCCGATGGCTTCGATGGCGCCGCTCGCCGCAAGCGCCCTTGTCGGGGCCGACTGCCTTTACTCCAAGACCGGCCTGCCGACGCCGCAGGTCCTCTTCCATGCGGCAGGAGTCCTCTCCGTTTCGCTCCTGCTCGGATATCGCCGGCCGATCCCTTCCACAGCCTCCGAGACCACCGAGATCGCGGCCGCGGTCGAGGTGGTCGAAGAGGAGCACGCGCGGGGGCCGCAATTGGTGGAGGATGGCCTCCTCCAGCTACGCGAGAGCTTCCGTAAGCTCCGCGATGCCTACAGCGATCTCGAGCGCAGATCGCGACGCGACAAGATCGTCTCGCGAATCGCGGTCGCCCAAGACGAAGAAGGCGAGAAGTTCTACGGCGAGCTCTGCGCCGCTTTGCGCGACCTGAGCCACGCCGAGGAGATCGGGCTCTATACGCTGGCCCAGTTCGAAAACGTAATGGTCGTGCGCGGAGTCAGCGACAAGTTTCCCGGCGACTTGAAGGATCAGTCGATCGACATCGATGTCACGAAGGCGTCCATCGTCGTCCGCGAGCAGGCTGAGAACTCCGTGAAAGCGCTCGCCGCGGGAGTGCCCGTCGCGAACGTTCTGCTAATCCACAAAGGGAAGATGGTCGGCATGGTCTGCGCGATCGAGCCCCAGTCACACAAGCTGGATGCGATCCGTCTCGCCCTCGCCGAGGCGGCGCCGGTAGCCGCCAAAGCGATCGATACGGAAATGGAGCGAGAGGCGAACAGCCGCCGGGTGAGGGAATTGGAACTGCTTTACGAAATCAGCTCGTTGTCCGCGGGAGCGATCACCCCCGCCGCCCTGGCCGGCCGTGTCGCCCGAGAGAGTGCTCAGTCGCTCCATCTCGACAGCGTCCGAGTCGTCCTCATCGAACAGGGCAAGGAGAAGACGATCGCCAACCAAGGCTCGCGAGCCAAGCTGCTGGACTGCATCGATTTCGACGGGGTCTCAGGAGTCAAAGGCTGGATCGCCACCGGCTCTCCCGAACTTGTCATCTTCGACGTACGCCAGGATCCCCGCTGCGACAAGGAAGAGACGTTCCGCCGGAGGGTAGGCAGCTTCGTGCTCCTGCCGCTTTGGGTCGGCGCGGAAGTCGCCGGTTACTTCAGCGCGGGCAGCCACGTCGTCGGCGAGATCGACAAGGACCAGATCGGCACGATGAGGCTGATTGCGGCCGAGATGAGCCGCGCGCTAGAGCGCATCAAGGGACCGAGATCGGGCGGCCTGATGACGCCCCGCGAGTTCGCGGATGCGACCGCCGACCGGACGGGAACCATCGTCTATCTCGAGCCGCTCCGGCGTGAGCAGCTCGTCTCGACATATGGTTACGCCGCGTTCGAAGAAGCCGTACGCAAACTCGCCCACCAAGTCCGGGCAAAGCTCCCGGCGGGAGGTTGCATGTGTCGCCGCAATCAAGGAGATTTTCTCGTCTTCTTAGATGTCGATGAAGACTTCGCCCGAAAATGGGCCACCGAGGTTACGGCAAGCGCCTCGCTTATCGCGATTTCCACATCCGATCCGACCAAGCGCGTACCGCTCGCGCTGCGGGCTCGGGTCGCGTTGCTGTCCACGCAATCTGACCAGCTTTCGGAGGAAATCCCCGCATGAGGAGCCAAGGACTGGTACATTTGCTCGCCCTGAAGGTGCAGAGTTGTTGCTAACCTACAACGTTAAGAAGGGTTGCGTGGCAGGAGGCAAGATATGAATGCAGTCATCGAGCAACCAGGCCGACGGAGGAGTCCCAAGCCGACCCTCTCCCGCGCCGAATACCTCCTGTCGGCGGGTCATCCGGAGGAGGCGATTCTGGCCTCACGCAGGCTTCTGAGGAAGAATCCCGAGCATCTGGGCGCACTCGAAGTCTATGCGAAGTCTCTTTGGCAATTGTCGCGATACGATCAGCTTCTCGTGGCGATTGAAACGATGATCCGGCTCAACCCATACGAGCCCGGCTACCACGCGCTACGCGGCGCGGTGTATCAGGCGTTGGGCCGCACGGGTGAGGCGATCAAGAGTTTCGCTCGCGCGGAGGATTCGGAGACGGCGAGCGCCGCCATCGAGGAACTTCGGGATTGGCAGAGCACGGTGATCGCCGATCTGCTTCGTGACGATCGCGTATTCTCGGCGCACTACGCTCAAGATCCGGAGGCCGCGTGCCAGGCAAGAGGCTTCGAATTCGTTCCGGAATACCGCACGGGCGAGAGTTGGCTGACGCACCCCTATGCGCAGGCAATGGCCTACACCCGGCCGTCCTAAGATCGATAGCCAGTGCCGTCGATCTCCGCTCCCACTCCGTCAGGACTTCAACGCAGAGACGCGGGGAAGGAAAGACGTTTGTGCATCGACGCCCTCGCTTAGTGGAGATCCCACATGTAGTCGGCGGCGTTCTTGACGAATCCCTGCCAGGACTCCCGGACCTCGCATCCCGCGCTGAGTTGGCTGATAGCCTCCGACTTCGCGCTTCCGTCGACTCGGATGAGATTGACCCGGCCGGAGTGCCACGGCCAGACGCCTCCGTACACATGGCCGGAAAGGGGATTATCTACATCCCAGCCTCGGAACGGCGCAAAAACCGGAGCATCCATCTCGCCGAACGTGTCGGCGACGCGATGATCCTCAACCTGATAGCGGCAGGGAGGGACGACAAGCCAATTTCCCCCGTCGAATGGCGTCCCGTTGGCGTCGCGATCCCAGACGGTATCGGCGAAGAGGATCGTCTTGCTCTGATCTCCCATCGCGGTCGTGGATCGGGGCTCGGAGATCCACTGCCAAATGCCACCCATCGGCTTCAAGACGATGGGTGAAAGATACAAGTAGTTGTAGCCCATGTTCACGTGCATCGAAGCCGTGTAGTAGCGCGCATAGATGTCGCCGGGTTGGAGATCGCCGTCGAAGATTGTGTCGGAATCATCCCGCGTCCCGTAGTCGCCGGGGCACGTGAAGATCGAAAAGCTCTTGGCGTACGGCAGAACAAGCTGCACCCAGGTACGGTCGAGGAGCGCATTCGGAGGGGCACCCGGACGGTGATTGACCGGCATGAAGTAGTCGTCGTAGTCCGACGTGTACATCATGGTCGCCTCGCAAGCCTGCTTCATGTTGGAGAGGCATTGCGTCTTGAGGGCGGCGCTTTTTACGCTCACCAAGACGGGAAACAGCAGCCCTGCCAGCACAGCGATGATGGCAAGGACGGTCAGCAACTCTGCCAAAGTGAAGGCTCGGCCCCGTCTAAACACGTTGAATCTACTGC
>DATJYD010000762.1:0-4653 GCA_035499755.1 Fimbriimonadaceae bacterium | reverse complement strand
GGAATGGACGAGCGACTGGTACCGGCCCGATTATTACGCGCGACTGGCAGAAGCCGGCGGGGTGGCGCGCAATCCGAAGGGGCCCGATTCGTCGTTCGATCCGGCCGAACCCGGAGAGAAGAAGCGCGTCCACCGGGGTGGGTCGTTCCTCTGCACGGAGCAGTACTGCTCGCGCTACATGGTCGGCACCCGGGGCAAGGGTGAAGTCAGCACCGGGACGAATCATCTCGGCTTTCGCACCGTGCGAAGCCTCGGGATGGGAGATCCAGTGAAGTGACCTCAGAACAGATCGAGTTGGCCGGAGGCAATCTCGGCCCACGGAATAATTTCGATGCCGGGCGACAGCCGACGACGTTCGCGCGCCGTCGAGATGACCCAACCTCGGCGGAGGCCCAGATCTTTCATGCAGTGTCGCAGACCGGCGACGGCATAACGGTCCACTGCTGCGCCGGTCTTGATCTCGATCGGCAGAATGCGCCGTCCTTCAACGATCAGCAGATCAACCTCCGCGCCGGCATGGGTCCGCCAGAAGAACAATTCGGGGCGAACCAGTCTGCGCGAGGCGAGCGCCGCGAGCTCTTCAAGGACGAGGCCCTCAAACGAAGCGCCCCGTTTGGGCCAGGTCGCCAGCTCCGCGGGGCGGCGCAGACCGGCCAGGAAGTGCAGTAGGCCCGTATCCCTCACGTAGAGCTTCGAGCTTTTGGTCAGGCGCTTCTGTACGTTGGCGTGGTACGGCTGGAGGCGACGGATCATGTACGCCCCCTCCAACACATCCAGATCGCCTGTGATCGTGTGAGAGGAGACGGCCAGCGAACGCGCGAGGTCGGAGACGTTCAAGAGATTGCCGTGGACATGCGTCAGCATTGTCCAGAGTGTGCGGAGCCGTCGTGCCGGCAGCCCGATGCCGAGGGCGGGGAGGTCGCGCTCCAGGAAGGTCGAGACGTATGCGTTGAACCACTCGCTACGCGCATGGGAGTCCCGGAGACTATGGATGGGTGGAAAACCGCCCCAGAACCAACGGTCGGTGGCGCGGGCGGTGCCGGCCAATTCCGAGGCGAGGAACGGCGTGAGTTCCAGCAGCGGCACACGGCCGGCCAGCGTCTCGGAAACCGATCGCATGAGAGTGGGGCTCGCCGAACCCAGCAGCAGAAAGCGACCCTTGCCTCGCGAGCGGTCGATCACGTGGCGCAGAACGGAGAAGACATCGGGCAGGCGTTGGGCTTCATCGATGACCACCGCGCGAGGGTGGGCGTCGAAGAAGCCTTCGAGATCGGACTCCAGAGCGACGAGGTCGGCCGGGCGTTCGAGATCGAGGCGAGTCCAGTCCGGGAGCGCGTGGCCGGCGAGCGTGCTCTTCCCGCACTGGCGCGGACCCACGAGGAGGACGGCCGGGAAGGACCGGAGGAGGAGCCGGAGACGTTCAGCCTGCTGCCGTTGGACATATTTCATGCCATGTATTATTGCATCTAAGATTCAAAAATACAAGATGTATAATCGAGTCAAATATGTGTGATGCGTGGGGGTGGCGCGTCCATCGAGGGGGCGTTTCTGTGCACGGAGCAGTATTGCTGGCGCTACATGGTCGGGACGAGGAGGAAGGGAGAGATCAGCACCGGCACCAACCATTTGGGGTTTCGTTTGGTGAGGTCCGCACCGGCCGCAGGTCGGTAGCACGGTCAGGAAGCGAGATGCGGGTTGAGATGCGAGTTTCGGGATGAGAGGAGCAAGACGTGTGCCGTCAATTGCGTATCACGAATCCCGAATTTTGAACCCCGCATCACGATTTCCGATTCATACATCGGAGAGCAGAGAGTTGACAAGGACAATACGCAGACAAGAGGGACTGGCCCTCGTCACCGTGATGATCATGATTTTGCTCATGGTGGGCCTGTTGTTCGCCGCCTACATCTGGGCCATGCTGACCTGGAGCTACTCCAGCGGAGAACGCGCAGGCTGGGTGCAGAAGCTGTCGAAGAAGGGCTACCTGTGCAAGACCTGGGAGGGCGAAATGGCCTTGGTGTCGCTGCCCGGCTCTATGCCTGAGAAGTTCATCTTCACGGTGTGGGACGACACGGCGGCGGAGAAGCTCCAGGCCGTGATGGGCAAGCGCGTAGCGCTCCACTACGAGCAGCACATCGGACTTCCCACATCCTGCTTTGGAGAAACCGAATATTTTGCGACAGACGTGAAGCTCATCGACGAGACCCCGGCGCCGCTGATCGTTCCGGGCAAGACCGCCCCGCCGCCTCCGTCGATGATCCATTGATGGAGAAAAGCGTGAACTCCAAACACAGACACTATGTTGCCGCCGCCACGCTCTGGAGCGAACGGCCACTGCCCGTGCAATTGTATTTCGTGCTCGACCGCGTGAAGGCGCTCGCGCCGCAGCCCCCCGAGTGAAAAGCCAATTACGAAACAAGAGGAGTACACCAGCAATCGATTGGGGCAATGGCATCACACAGAACCACACCACCAAAAGAGACCAACAATCAGAGGAGGAAACGCCATGAAACTCAAACAACTCACCCTTGTCCTATGGTTTCTGATGGCCGTAACGGTGCTGCTCGGTGCTTTCGAACCAGCCCAGGCGGCAGAGAAGAAACCCAACATCGTCGTCATCATGGGTGATGACATCGGGTATTGGAACATCGGAGCGTACCATCAGGGCATGATGGCCGGTAGGACGCCCAATATCGACAAGCTTGCTACGGAAGGAATGCGCTTTACGGACTATTACGCCGAGGCAAGTTGTACGGCCGGTCGCGCGGCGTTCATCACCGGGGAGCTTCCGATCCGTACCGGCATGACCACGGTCGGCCAGGCGGGTGCAGAAATCGGGCTGCCGGCCGAGGCTGCAACCCTTGCGACCGCGCTCAAATCCATGGGCTACGCCACAGGGCAGTTTGGCAAGAACCACCTCGGTGATCGAAATGAGTTCCTCCCCACCGTTCACGGCTTCGACGAGTTTTTCGGAAACCTCTATCACCTTGACGCGAGCGAAGATCCGGCTCATCCAGCCTACCCGCAGGAGCTGCTGAACGTAATCGGGCCCCGCAATTTAGTCCACAGCTGGGCCACGGACAAGGATGATCCTACGGTCGATCCGCGTTGGGGCAAGGTCGGCAAGCAGAAGATCGAGGACGCGGGCCCGCTCTACCCGAAGCGGATGGAGACGGTGGACGGGGAATTTCTGGACGCGTCCATCAAGTGGCTGGACAAGGTTCGCAAGGACGGCAAGCCATTTTTCCTCTGGCTCAATCCCTCGCGCATGCACGTCGTCACGCACCTGTCGCCCAAGTACGAAGCGCTCCGCAACTCGAAGAATGGCTGGACGATTGAAGAGGCCGGCATGGCCGAACTCGACGATACCGTCGGCACGGTCATGAAGTACCTAAAAGACAACGGACTCGATGAAAACACGATCGTCGTGTTCACGACTGACAACGGTACCGAAGCATTCACGTGGCCCGATGGTGGACAGACGCCGTTCTACGGCGCGAAAGGCACGGGGTATGAAGGCGGCTTTCGATGCCCGGCGATCATTCGTTGGCCCGGCCATGTGCCCGCAGGAAAAGTGGAGAACGGCATCATATCTGCACTGGATTGGTTCCCGACCTTTGTCGCTGCAGCGGGAAATCCGAACATCAAGGAAGAGTTGCTGAAGGGAAAGCCGATGGGCGGCCGGACCTACAAGAACCACCTCGACTCGTACAACCAACTCGACATGCTGACTGGCAAGGGACCGTCGGCCCGACACGAGATCTTTTACTTTACGGAATCCCAGCTCGCCGCGGTCAGGATCGACGACTTTAAGTATCAGTTCATCACGCAGCCGACCGGCTGGATTGGCACCAAGGAACATCCTGACATGCCGATCCTGCGGAACTTGCGCCTCGATCCCTTCGAGCACACGGGATGGCCGGGCGGCAGCCCGGACGCGAACCTCGGTAGCTACGCCTATTGGGAGTGGTTCAAATACGAATTCTGGCGCTTCGTCTTCGTCCAGCAGGAAGTCGGAAAACTCGCGCAATCGGCGATCGAGTATCCACCCATGCAGAAGGGCGCAAGCTTCAACCTCGATGCCGTGAAGGCCAAGATCGCCGAAGCCATGTCCAAGCATCAAGCCGATTAGGTTGTATCGCGGCGGCGGGCGGCTCATAAGGGCCGCCCGCCTCTGCGGGTTTTGGGATGCGAGATGCATGCTGTGAAGCTCGTATCCCGGATCACATACCCGAATCGAGGATCATAATATGAAAACCACATCGATAAATAAGCAGAACCTTCGGCGCAGATACTCAGCATGGGTCCGGGGAACGGCCATAACAGCCGCCATCGTTGTCATGGCGGCGGTCGCATGGAACGCATCCCGTTCGAGTCTTGGAGCCACGGCGACGGCCGCGCCCGTATCGGATTCGTCTTCCTTCCTGCCGACGATTCCGAACGGCGCGCCGCCGCCCGGTCCTTCGCCGGACGGAATGGTCTGGATTCCCGGCGGGGAATTTTCCATGGGCGCCGCCGATCCACAAGGGGCAGACATGAACGACGTGGGGATGCACGCGACGGACGATTCGCGCCCGATCCATCGCGTCTATGTCGGCGGCTTCTGGATGGACAAAACCGACGTCACGAACGAGCAGTTCGAAAAATTCGTGA
>DATJYD010000761.1:0-5152 GCA_035499755.1 Fimbriimonadaceae bacterium | reverse complement strand
AAAGCGGCGGGACTTTATGGACGCACGCTCGGTCTCGTCGGCATGGGCAATATCGGGCAGGAAATGGTGACCCTGGCCAAGGCTTTCGGGATGCGCGTGGTCGCTTGCTCGCGCTGGATGACCCCGGAGGTCGCGGCCGCGATGGGCATCGGCTATGCGGAGACTCTGGACGACCTCGCGAGCCGAAGCGATTTCGTGTCCATCCACGTCGCGCTGACTCCCCAGACCAAGGGCATGATCGGCGGAGCCTTCTTCGGCAAGCTCAAGCCGGGCGCGATCTTCGTCAACACGAGCCGCGCCGAAGTCGTTGACCAGGCCGCCTTGGAAGCAGCCCTCAGGGAGAAGGGCATCATGGCCGGTCTCGACGTGTTCAACGATGAGCCGTCGGGAGGCGAAGGCTCCTACGAAGGCTCATTGAAGGACAACCCGCGCGTGTACTGCACGCACCACATCGGCGCCTCAACGGATCAAGCGCAGGAAGCAGTGGCCCAGGAAACGGTGCGGATCGTCAAGGAGTTCATGCGAACGGGGATTGCCCCGAACGCGGTCAGCGTCGGCGGCGGCGGCGTCGCGAGCCACGTCGTGGTCGTGCGCCATCAGAACCGGCCGGACGCGGTGGCGAGCATCCTTGCGGTGGCACGGAATGCGGACTTGAAGGTGCTCGAATCGGAGGCGATCGCGCTCGCCGCGGACTCCGCGATCCTCGAGTTCAGCGTGGATCAAGAGCCTCCGGCCGAGGTTCTCGCCCGGCTGGACGCCGGCGAGGGAGTGCTCGGCGTCTCGACGTTTTCGCTTTAGCCCGATCTATGCAGGAAGCCTCGCGGGGCAAGCCCCGTCGGCGTGGCCCGATGCATGATTCGGAGTTAGAGCGAAAGCTAGCGGCTGAGCTTGCGAGGTTCTTTGGCCGGAGCGAGGCGCCGCGCATAGAGATTTGCACGCTCGCGCTCGGCGAGAAGCTCGGTGCAGGTCACGAAGCGATAACCCCGGTTCCGCAGTTCCTGGACGACACCCGGCAGCACCCGCATCGTCTCGGGTACGCCGTCGTGGAGGAGAAGGATGCCCCCGTCCTTGAGTTGCCGATCGAGCCGGTCGACCAGCACCTTGGGATCGGGTAGGGCGAAATCGCCGGGGTCGTCGGTCCAGAGAACCGTCCACATTCCTTCATCCTGCGCCGCTTCCATGACGCCGGTGTCGAATCGGCCTCCCGGGGGCCGGCAGAACTTCGGCCGGAATCCCGCCGCCCTCTCGATCGCATCGCTACACTCCTTGTATTCGAGAGCGATCTGGGGCCAGGTCAGGGTGTCGAGATTGTAATGATCGTAGGTGTGATTGCCCACGTCGTTGCCCATGGCAGCCTCTTCGCGAACGATCCAAGGCGTCTTGTCGACCATCTTGCCGACGACGAAGAAGGTCGCCTTTAGATCGAGCTTCTTGAGCAGGGCGAGCAGTTGAAGCGTCCGATCGCCGTGGGGGCCGTCATCGAAGGTCAGGGCGATCGTTTTCGGGACGTAGGCATGGTCGAGGAGCATCAGGGGCTCCCCTTTGGGCATTCGGATGCTGTGAAGCTCCTGGCGTACGTCGACGCCAGGTCGAATAGCCTGTCGATGAGCAAATTGAAGAGCGAGAGCACAAGCAAGGCCGGTCATGAGTTTCCAGAATGATCGGAACAAAGGATGCAGCCGCGCAGTGCCCCTCTGGGCCTATTGCGGTCAGATTGCGGTAACTAGCGCAATTGCGGCATCACGAGAAATGCGCGTCCAGGCGCGGATAATTGGTGCGCTGGGAGACCGTTTCTTTTGCATTGCACGTCATCCTGAAGCAAGAAGCGAGTGGAACGAGCCCGCAGGCGAAGGACCTCGGATTCCACCGCCCGCGCAGCATTCGAGGTTCTTCGTTGCGGCACCCATTCCACTCGTGCTTGGTTCCAAATTGCAAGGAAACACCGCTTGGAAGCCGTTGCTTTGCATTGGGGCGCCTTCGATCGTTAGGAAAGGCATCACGGCAACCGCTCGGACCCCGCTCTCGGTCGCCGATCGGAACCTGGAACAAGGGGTGGTAAGCCGTCTTTCCCCAAACCCAAGAACGAGTGACTGATCGCATCTCCAGCATCTGCACGCAAGGCTGCGGAGCACTTTTTTGACTTTCTTGCCCTTGGAGCTTCACGGCCGGCTTGTATTGCGAGCGGCAAGAAAGTCGAAAAAGCGTAGGCCTTGCGGGCAGACGCTGGAGATGCTTGGAGACCGGCGTTCTTGGGTTCGGGGAAAGACGGCGGTTGGGGTCGGGAGGGGGGCGTTTGGGGTCGGGAGGAGTTTCGCTAACACTATTAGGAGGCGACATGCAAAGAAACGCCCTCCTAGTCGAAGGCCACTCAAGGACCGTCAGCTACCGAGGGACCAGCCCTTGTCTTGCGCCTCGTAGCGGGCGTAATCGATGAGTTCGTAAAGCTCCTGCCGGGTCCGCATTCGATCGAGGAGGCCGGCCTGGGTTCCGGATTGCAGGAGCTCGGCGTAGGTGTCGTCCAGGGCCTTCAGCATAACTCGGAAAGCGGTCATCGGGAAGATCACCATCTCGTAGCCGAGCTCTCCAAACCGGGAGACCGGGATGATGGGGGTCTTGCCGAACTCCGTCATGTTGGCGAGCAGCGGGACGTGGACCTCTTTCCGGAAGGCGGCGAACTCCTCCTCGCTCGCGAGTCCCTCGGGAAAGACGGCGTCGGCTCCCGCCTCGACATATCGCTTGGCCCGCTCGACCGCGCCCGGCAGCCCCTCCACGCCTCGCGCATCGGTTCGCGCGACGATCATGAACGATGGATCGCGCTTGGAGTCGACGGCGGCGCGGATCTTGGCCGCCATCGCAGGCGCCTCGATCAGAGACTTGCCGTCCAGGTGGCCGCACCGCTTGGGGTTGACCTGATCCTCGATGTGGATTCCGGCA
This sequence comes from Fimbriimonadaceae bacterium, assembly GCA_035499755.1. Taxonomy (GTDB): domain Bacteria; phylum Armatimonadota; class Fimbriimonadia; order Fimbriimonadales; family Fimbriimonadaceae; genus JAEVZK01. The sequence continues at coordinate 2,218 of DATJYD010000761.1, read as the reverse complement.
AGGCCGGCGCGCTCCATTTCGATCACCGTCCGCATCACGTTGAGGGACTCCCCGAAACCCGTATCGGCATCGGAGATCACCGGGACCGGCGCGACCTGAGCGACCGCGGCCGCGGCTTGGGCGAACTCCGTCTGGGTCGCCAAGGCGATGTCGGGCACGCCGAGGCCCGCGTTGGTGATTCCCGCTCCGCTGAGATACAGAGCCTTGGCCCCGGCCTTGCGGGCGGAGACCGCGCTAATCGCGTTGAAGACGCCGGGCATCACGACGATCCCGCGCTTCATCTCTTCCCGCAAGATCAATCCTGGGGAGCGGAGGGGGGGCTGGAGCATGGACGGGAGGGTACCCGCCGCGTAGCCGGCGGAGCGATGGGGCGGCCGAGGTTACGGATTACGACCTGACCACGCTCGCGAAGCCGTCTCGAAAACTCAGGTCGGCGGTCGCGCTCAAGGAGACGAACCCGAAGGCCCGGGCGCGATGGATCTACGAACCGACGAACGAGCTACTCGGCGGCGGCAGCCGTTTCCGCGGCTGGGGCTTCCGTGGCGGTCGCGGGGGCCGGAGCTTCCGACTCTCGCGGAGCTTGCGCCTCCTGGCGAGGGCCGCGGTCGTAGCTGCGCTCGCGCCGAGGACCATACTCGCGCCGATCCTGACCCATTTCGGTCACCACGAACGGAAGCAAAGCCATTTCGCGAGCCTTGCGGATCGCGCCCGCGATCATGCGCTGCTGCTTGGCCGTGTTGCCCGTCTGGCGGCTGGGCAGGATCTTGCCACGGTCGTTGAGGAACCGGCGGAGAATGTTGATCTCCTTATAGTCGACGCTGTCGATCTTGTTGATGGTCAAATAGCTGACTTTGCGGCGCCGCTTGCTCTTAAAGCGCGGCCCCTCGCCCATCGCGGCGTCCTTGTCCATCCTCGGCGCGCCGCCTTGCGGCCTGATTCCTTCTTCGCTCATGTCGTAAGGGAAGACTATACCAGATAGGGATGGCGTTAAGGGAGCGATGGACTTTGGAGTCGGGAATCCGGACTGCCCTATCCCCAACCGCAATCCCGAGATCCGCCGCAATCAAATTGGCTGGCTGGTAAACGAACCCGTTTTGAACCTGCAAAGCAGACCCTGGTAGGAAAGCAGAACAGAGGGGGCGGGCTGGTCGGGAATGAGGTGTTTGTCAGACTCTCCCAGCGAGGGTGACACTCCGAAAACACCACCAAGTGAGAGGATATCGCCAGAATTCCTCCACACCCTCCAGCCCATAGGGCCGGCCTCGCCAGCCGGCCCATTTTCTTTATCGGCAGATTCGCGCGGGAACGCGAATGGGCATCGATCCGATTCACTCGTCACGGCGCGATGCTCAGCCAATTGCCCCAATCCGTCTCTTGACCGAACCGCAGGTTCTGGTAGTCCTGAGCCAGGGTCGGCGAGATGGCCGTGCTCGTGAAGGTCGCTCCATCGTGGAAGTCGATGGCGATGCCGTGGCTGCCGGGCGAGTTCGTGTTGTGCCCTTCGTGAACCACCGCCTGACCGATCGCCGTCCGCACCGCCTGCTCGGCCGTGATCACCGCCGAAGGCGCCGCATAGGTCTCCAGCTTCAGACCGACGTCGTAGAGGTCGCGGAACAGGCGATGCTCGGAAGCGCTGTCGTCGTAGCCCTGGGCGTTGGCGCGAACCTGCGGGATGATCGTTCCGAGAGAGCCGACGTTCGCGATGAGAGCATCGGCGAGCCCGTTCGTCGCCGTTACCAGATTCCCAAGCTGGGACGTGTCGATCACGCTCTGAGTAATGTTCAGATTCGCGCCGTTGCCGTAGAACGCGACCGTCTCATCGACGAAGGCGTCGGCCAGGTTCAGGGTCGTGTCGTCCGGGTTCGCGTCGAAATGGGCGAAGATCTTGTCGTAGGGGTAGCCCTGGGCAGGAGGGCTCTCCTCGCTTCCCACGATGTAGTCGGCCTTATCCCGAATCTCCTCCGCGACCTCGATCTGCTGCATCAGACTGGCATCCCACGCCACGATATCGTTGACGCCGTTGCCGAGAGCCTGCGAGAGCTGCCAAGTGTCGATATGGTCGCCCGTCTCTTCGTCGTAGCTGACGCCGTGTGGCTGAGCGACGCGCGTCCAGCCGTTCCCGTGGTCCCAAATAACGACGCAGTAACGATCGGCGGGATAGTTCGTCTTCGCCCAGGTGACGAAGTCGAGGAGGCTCGTATAGGCGCCCATGTCGTAG
>DATJYD010000760.1:0-3671 GCA_035499755.1 Fimbriimonadaceae bacterium | reverse complement strand
AACTCGCATGAACCGGAGGGCGATTCGGCGGATCGGAGGGTTCCTCCTCCTGTGGGTCATCGCGATGGCGGTGATCTTCTGCCTTTTGCCGGACGAATTCCGCCGCAGCTACGCGCTCGGGTACGCGATCGCCTGCGCCTTGGCCATCTTCGCGATCTCCACGGTGCATCAGCACATCCTCCCCCAACTTCGGAAGATGCCGCTTTACGTCGCGGTCGCGGTGACCTCGCTGCTCTACATGGGGGCGATTGTGATCGCGAGCGCGATCGGGATCTTCCTTCTCTTGCGGTTGACGGCGAGGACTCCGGCCGAATCGGAGATGCGGTTCATCCGGTTCTTCGATCGGGGCTGGGAGGTGACGCTCGGCGCTCCGTTCCTCGTGGCGCTGGGCATTCTCTTCATGTCGGAGCTGTCGAGGCGAATAGGGCCCAAGCGGCTCGCCAGCCTGCTCCTGGGGAGGTACCGCAATCCGAGGGAGGAGATTCGCATCTTCCTCTTGATCGACCTTTCCGGATCGACGCCTCTCGCGGAGAGACTGGGATCGGTGCGCTACAGCACGTTCCTCCAGGACTTCTTCGATCAACTGACGGAGCCGGTGATCGACACCGGCGGCGAGATCGTGGAGTATGTCGGAGACGAGGCGATCGTCTCGTGGAGGAAGCGCCCCGGCCGATCCGACGATGCCCTGCGGTGTTACCTTCAGTTTCGACAGCGAGTCCACGACCACGAGGCTGAGTTCCGCGCTGCATTTGGTGAGGTGCCGCGCTTCAAGGCGGCGCTGCATGCCGGCCCGATCGTGGCAACCGAGATCGGGCAGATCAAGGCGCAGGTCGTGCTCCACGGGGACGCGCTGAACACGGCCGCGCGCGTGCTCGCCGAATGCAACGCGCTCAGCGCGGAACTCCTGGTGACCGAGGCGGTCGCTTCGGACCTGTCGCCGACTCCCGATCTGGGCCTCGAATGGGTCGGGAAGACATCGCTTCGAGGAAAGTGGGATCAGGTCGGACTTCTGAGGCTTGCCCGCCGGGACGAGTCACCGGCCGAACCACCGATGGCGGCCGAGGCGCTGACACCGGCTCGCCATCCGGAGTAGGGCGTCGCCGGGGATCGATCCGCAGCTCTCTTCCACATGCAGCGGGTGGCCAGTTTGGATCGAGTTAGCCCGGGTTAGCCGCAATGCTGTTTACCTAAGGAGACCGAACCACCGAATCCACCGAGATCCACCGCCTCGGAGGCGGAGCCGATTCGACGGCCGGCGGCCCAAACTAGACGTTTTGGTTAGCCGATCCACTTAACGTGGGGATACATTTTTAACATCAGGTCCTCGCGCCCCAATTGGCCAGCGGCAACCTGAAGGGATAGCGCCTCCGCAACGGCGTGTGGCACCTTGAACCAACAACCATTTATTGTCAAAAAGACCTTTGCGGCCATGAACGCTGCTCGTTTGTTGCCATCGACAAATCCATGGTTCTCGGATATGTGGTACCAGTAACATCCCGCCAAAGCCGTTAGGGCCTTGAGCGTTAAGCGGCGACACTCTTGAAGCTCGTAAACGTAATAAAGCCGAGGCGCAGACACGGCACTCTCAATCGAAGTTGGGCTAAGAACGCCAGCTTCGCCGCCATGCTTCTCAATCGTAATGGCATGCAGCGCAAGCACTTGATCGCATGTCAGGAAGTCCGGTGTGGGCAACTAGCTACTCGGCCAGTCTGCGAAGCAGGGGAGCGTCCTCACGAAGAATGATCTGAACGGCTTGGTCGAAATCGACCTTCACGCGTGCCTTGATCTGGCCCCGTTTCTTGCTCTTGGCAGATCCGAACGAGCACGCCCGCGATGTACGGGGCGTTTCCGAGACTTTGTTTTCATGGGTTCGCTCGTTCATTGGAATCACCTACCAACACAGATTATGACGCCAACATGCGCCTTGACAAGACTCATTCTTCAAAGAGACCCAGACCTCGCATTGATGCTTGACCTGCCGCATAAACGGCGTTGAGGCGTTGGGGCGTTGGCTATGCGATGTTCCACAGCTTCTGCCGACCGCACCAGACGTCGACCAAGGATCCGGCCCTTCGGTAAGAACGGAATACACGCGACGTCCGCGTCGGCGGCAGGGCTCGAAGACCACGTTTGACGAGATGATCCAAGGCGCGACGTCAAACTGAACCATCGCCCATGGTCGATGGTTAGTCATTCATCGTCGATCGGATTGCTATTTCGCCCGGACGAGCTTGACGAGCACGACTCCGTGCCGACCTACTTTGGCCGTGAAGGACCCGGAGAAGACGCCGAGGTCTTTCTGCCGCCAGAGATCGCGGACCCGCCAACGGCCGGCTATCCCGAGGGCCTTCCATGACGCCGTCACCGGCCCCCCGTCCTCGGCCATGTTGAATAAGCCGACCGCGAGAGCGCCGTCCTCCAGCGGCCTCGCCCAGACCTCGCTCTCGCCGCTCTTCACGACCCGGCGGGCCGCTTTCGCCAGCGAATCCTGATCGACGGCCAGCACCTCGTCATTGGTCAGGAGGTTGAGGGTGAAGGCGTCGAGCTTGGTCACATCTCCGCTCAAGATCAGCGGGGCGGCAGCCAGGCACCAGAAGGAGACCTGGGTGTACTGCTCGTTCGGGGTGAAGGGCGTCGGACCGCCGGCGAGGCGGCCGAGAAGCAGGTAATCGGGGTCGTTGAAACCGCCCGGGCCGGCGTATCGGTCGAGGTGCTGCTTCGCATAGAGGTCGAAGCCGTCCTGGAACATGGCGAAGCCGTTCCCGAGGTCGCCGGCGGTGCGCCAGCTATTGCCGCCGATCTGCTTGGCCCACTTCCATACGTCGCCCATCCCGTACTGACACAGGTTGAGGATTATGTCGCGGTTCTGCCGCTCGAGCAGCGCGCCCATCAGCCGGTAGGGTTCCTCGAAGCCCTCGACACCCGACGCCTCAGCCTTATAGCTGCACCAGTCGTATTTCAGCAGGTCGAAGCCCCAGCCGGCGAAGGTCTTGGCGTCGAGCGCCTCATGCCCAAAGGCGCCTTCGAAGCCTGCACAGGTGGTGGGACCGGGCGAGGTGTAGATGCCGGCTTTGAGCCCGAGCGAGTGGATATAGGAGGTCATCGCCTTCATGTCCGGAAACTTGGCGCTGGGGATCAGGCGGCCCGCCTCATCTCGGGTCGGCGCGCCGAGATCCTTGCTCGTGTTGCCGGGAATCCGCGCCCAGCAGTCGTCGATGTCGACGTATTGCCAGCCGTGCTGGATCATTCCGTTGTCGACCATCGCCTTCGCGGAGGCGCGCATGATCTTGTCGCTGACCTTGTCCAGCCAGACATACCAGCTATTCCAGCCCATCTGGGGGGTGAGGCCGATCTCGTCGCCGCACTTGATCGTAAAGGCTCTCTGGGCGCTGCCGCGTGAGTTGCGGGCTTCGAGGGTGACCCGATAGACGCCTCTCTTGGCGATCGAACCCGAGATCTGGCCGTTGCGGGAATCGATCTTCAGCCCCTTCGGCAGGTTGCGCGCCGCGTACCGCATCGGCCGCATCCCGGTGACGGGGACCGTGTAAAGGAAGGGATGGCCGGGCCGGACGCCGAAGACGTCGGGGCCGTTGATGCGCGGCCTTGGCGAGGGCGGCGGGGTGAGGATGTAGGGTTTCTCGATCTCCGGGACGAGAGCTTCCGGCATTTGG
>DATJYD010000759.1:0-3768 GCA_035499755.1 Fimbriimonadaceae bacterium | reverse complement strand
CCGGCGCTCCCAGGTGGTTCCCTCGTCCGGAGCTTGGTGGCGATGGCCAGGCTGGGTGGTAACTACTCGTTTCCGGAGCCGGATGAAGCCGGCGCTCCCAGGTGATTCACTGCGGCGGAGCTTGGTGGCGATGGCCAGGCTGGGTGGTAACTACTCGTTTCCGGAGCCGGATGAATCCGGCGCTCCCAAGGTGATTGAGGCGCGGTAGACTTCGAGCAAGGAGGGCGTCTTGACCTGTGGCAAGAAAAGGGATATAATAAGACCTTGATTGCACTGACTCAAGAAAGACACGATGGCCGCACGATTATCGAGCGGCTGGATGCTATCGAGAAGCGGAGGCGGGCCGATCTGATCCGCCGGTACCGTCGCGACCATCCGGAGATCGGCGAGATCGAGATCGAGCGGCTATGCGACCTCGTCGTCTCTACAAGGATTCGCCTGATCGCGGAGGACGCGTTGAGCCGGCTCCCCGAAAGCGGGGTTGAAGCGGTGCTCGGTCGCTTCGAAGTCTAGTGGGCGTTTTGGGCGTTGCCTCCTCATCATCTCAGGCAAACCCCTCGCGACCCCAACAGCCGTTGCCGAGTCTTTGCAGGTAGCGGAAAAGTCCGGGTCCGGCATCAGAGCGCCGGTGGAAAGTGGAACAAGCTTCTTGGCGATGCCGCTACGTCGTTGGATCTTGGTAGTCGAGCCCAGTGTCTTGTTTCGGGGCATTATTCAGGAGGAGGTGTCGCACTCCAAGGCCGACAGCGTCGAGATCGTCTCGGTCGCCTACGCCCAAGATCTCTTGCTCGCTCTCAACCAGCACGACCTCCTACCGGAGCTGCTCATCGTCGAGTGGTACGCGTGTGGCGACCAGATCCGAGCCTGTCTCGAAGGGCTTCGAAGTCTTGCCGTTCTCCACCGCATCCGGGTTGTAGCGATTGCCGGCCAATCGGCGCGAAAGGCGCTCGCGGAGGCCCAGGCGCTCGGGGTGAGGAGGTTTGTCTGCAAGCTGCCGGACGAGGTGTCGTTCCGGAAGAAGATCGGCGAGGCGATCAACGAATTCCTGCCGACGGAATCGAAGCGATCCGCGGCCTTGACATAGCCTTAGCCTGCATTATTGGCGAGAGGTTCAATAGGCATGCAGTCTGCTTGTAATGCGGTCAGATCCGAGGTCCTTCGCTTCGAACCTCGCACCACTCGGTTCTCCGCTCAGGATGACGCGGTCTGCTCGCCAAGGCCGATGATCCGGGTTAGGGGTTCATCTGTCGATAGCGCGCGATCAGAGCGTTCGTGGAGGCGTCGTGAGCGAGGGTCGGGTCGGATGAAAGGTCGAGTTCCGGGATGATCCGCTGCGCCAGCACTTTCCCGAGTTCCACGCCCCACTGATCGAAGGAATCGATTCCCCAGATCGTCCCCTGCACGAACACGCTGTGTTCGTAGAGCGCGACGAGCTTGCCAAGCATGGCCGGGGTCAGTTTGTCCAACAGCAGGGTGTTCGACGGGCGGTTGCCGTCGAAGGTCCGATGAGGCGCCAGCCATGGCGGGGTCCCTTCTGCTTCCACTTGCTCCCGGGTCTTGCCGAACGCAAGGGCTTCGGCCTGCGCGAAGACATTCGCCATCAGGTAATCGTGATGGCGGCCGATCGGGTTCAGGGTCTTGGCGAAGCCGATGAAATCGCATGGGATCAGCTTCGTGCCCTGGTGGATGAGCTGATAGAAGGAGTGCTGGCCGTTGGTGCCCGGTTCGCCCCAGTAGATTGGGCTTGTCTGATAGTCGACGGCGGTCCCGTCCAGCGTGACGTGCTTGCCGTTGCTCTCCATCGTGAGTTGCTGGAGATAGGCGGGGAAGCGCTTCAGGTATTGCTCATAGGGCAGGACCGCGACGGTTTGGGCATCGAAGAAGTCGGAGTACCAGACCGAAAGGAGACCGAGGATGACGGGCAGGTTGCGCTCGAAGGGCGCGGTGCGGAAGTGCTCGTCCATCTCATGGAAGCCGGCGAGCATTTCGCGGAAGCTCTCCGGCCCGATCGCGAGCATCGTCGAGAGGCCGATCGCCGAATCCATCGAGTAGCGGCCGCCGACCCAGTCCCAGAACTCGAACATGTTGTCGGTGTCGATGCCGAACTTGGCGACCTCGGCGGCGTTGGTGGAGATCGCCACGAAGTGCTTGGCGATGGCGGCTTCGTCCTTCAGCCCATCGAGAAGCCAGGATCGGGCGGTATGGGCGTTGGTCATCGTCTCGAGTGTTGTGAAGGTCTTGGATGAGACGATGAAGAGGGTCTCGTCCGGCCGCAAGTCCCGAGTCGCCTCGGCGAAATCGGTGCCGTCGATGTTGGATACGAAGCGGAAATCCATGTCCCGCCGCGTGTAGAAGCGGAGAGCCTCGTACGCCATGACCGGGCCGAGGTCGGAGCCGCCAATCCCGATGTTCACGACGTTTCGGATCTGCTTGCCGGTGTGGCCAAGCCATTCCCCATCGCGGACCCGGATGGCGAAAGCGCCCATGCGGTCGAGTACAGCGTGGACCTTGGGCACGACGTTTTCGCCGTCGACGACGATCTCGGCGTCCTTCGGAGATCGCAGGGCGATGTGGAGGACGGCCCGTTTCTCGGTGACATTGATCTTCTCGCCCCGGAACATGGCATCGATCCGTTCGCGCAGACCTCGCTCGACGGCGAGATCTCGCAGCAGGCGGAGGGTTTCGCCGGTGACGCGGTTCTTGGAGTAGTCGAGAAAGATGCCGCAGGCTTCGGCGGACATGCTGCCGGCTCGGGCGGGATCGGCCTGGAAGAGCTCGCGGAGGTGGGCATTTCTGACCGTCTCGGCATGTTCGGCCAGGGCCTTCCAGGGGGCAGAATCGGTGAGAGCGCTGGGCATTCTCCAACGTTACCGCCTTGTGCTTCGCCATGTCCGAGAACCGAGCCAGGGTTGGCCCGAAGAGGCAGGTGAAGGCATCATAAGATTGTGTGCCTCAATCCTAAAGAGCGATTCTCCAGCCGAGTTGCGGACTATGTGCGTTACCGTCCCTCCTATCCGAAGGATGTGATCCATCTGCTGCAGAACGAGTGCGGCCTGACCGCGAACTGGCGTGTCGCCGACGTCGGCGCCGGTCCCGGCAACCTGACCCGCCTCTTTCTCGACAACGGAAACATCGTCTACGCGATCGAGCCGAACCGGGAGATGCGCGAGGCGGGGGAGGGGTTGATGCGGCAGTACCCGAAGTACGACAGCGTAGCTGGAAGCGCGGAGGAAACCGGACTGGCCGATCACTGCGTCGAACTGATCACGGCCGGACAGGCCTTTCACTGGTTCGACCATGCGGCGACGCGAACGGAGTTCGAGCGGATATTGAAGCCGCACGGCTGGGTTGCCCTCGTTTGGAACATGCGGCAGACGGCGGAGACCTCGTTTGCCCGCCGCTACGAGGCTATTTTGAGAATGCTGCCGGAATACGAGCGGGTGAAAGCGGACGGGGCGCCGATCGAGGAGCTTCGGGCCTTCTTCTCGCCGGGTGCGATGAAACAGGCGACCTTCTACTACGAGCAGCGCCTCGGCTTCGAGGCCTTTCTCGGACGGGTGCTCTCATCCAGCTACGTGCCCCTGCCGGGCACGCCTGGACACGAGGAGATCGTGGCGGCGTTGACCGGCCTCTTCGCGGAGGAGGCGGTCGACGCCAAGATCTGCTTTGCCTATGATACGCAGGTTTATTACGGGAGGCTGACGGCTGAGATCCGGGCTTAGAGCCCATGCTGTTTACTTAAGAAGACCGAACCACCGAATCCACCGA
>DATJYD010000758.1:0-5049 GCA_035499755.1 Fimbriimonadaceae bacterium | reverse complement strand
GCCGCTGTACTTGGTGCCGGTCGCGATTCCGGCGAAGAGGCCGGCGAGAACGGCGTCCCGCATGTCCCGCGGCGCCCGGCCGTCCGCTTCCGCCAAAGACCTCGCCGCCGCTCCCGATATGCGAAGGGCGAACAACGCGCTCAGGGCGAGCCAGAAGGCCCCGAAGACGTCCACCGTCTCGAAGCGCGACTGGACCAGGAATCCCGGCGCGACCAGCATCAGCCCCGCCCCGAACAGCCCGCCGAAGCGAGTCGTGATGCGCCTCAGGATCAGCCAAACGACAACGACCGTTCCCGCCCCGGCCAGGGCGTTGAGGACCCGCCCGACGAGAATGTCCCGCCCGACCTTCGCCCAGAACGTCGCCGGCTCCTGCGGATTGGGACCGCCTCCGCCATAGCCGTCGACCACCTTGTCCGCGAAGTTGACGGCGTAAAAGTAGGCGGTGCCGTAGTTGTAAAACCCAGGAGTGAGAGGCTGCCGGTTGAGCGCCTGCACGACCCCGTAGTTCACGAGTTCGTCCGGATGGTAGGTCTGGTTGTGCAGCGGGTTCGGCATCCCCCAGCCAATTCCGATCAAGCGCAGCAGCAACGAGGCAAGAAACAGCCCCAGCGCGATGAGGATCGACGCCTTAGCGGCAGGGCTTGCCCTGCGGCCGGTGGGCTCAGGGCTCGGATGGCGTCGCGCGGCGCCCCGTCGCTTGGGGCGAAGCTGCGATCGATCATCCTGGCTAGGCGACTCGATGTTCGATCTCCCGCGCCCGCGACGCGCGCAGGATTCCCGCGAGGGCATCGACGACCTCCGGGCTGTACTCCGTGCCCTTCCCCTCGAAGATCCTGTCCTGCGCCAGCAGTTCCCCCATCATCCGGCAAGTCCAACTATAGTCCACGGAGACCTTCAGCACGCGCGCCTCGATCGGGATCTCCTCGCCCAAAGGGCAGCCTTCGGAGCCGTCGAACCGCGCATGGTGGCATCGCACGATCTCGGTCAGATCGCGGAGGGAAGGCACGAGATCCAGCATCGCGCCACCGATCTCGGGATGGCGGTCGTAGGTCGCCTGCTCCGCCTCCGTCCACTCCGTCGAGGGCCGCCGGTTTATCAGGGCGTAGGGAAGCGCGCAAAGGCCGATGTCCTGGAGCCGCGCCACCGTCCGCAGCCGCCGCATCCGCTCCCGCGAGAACCCTAGCTCCCGCCCCAGCCGGGCCGCGAGCGCTTCCACGTCTTCGGCCAGATGCGCCTGCCCCGGAAACCGCAGCTCGACCGCCCGGCTGAATGCGGACATCGAGTCGAGGAACCGCTGCTCGATCTGGCGCGGGAGAACCCACTTGACGTAGACGATCAGCCAGAGGGTGGCCGCCGCCGCCGCTCCCAACACGATCCACGCCACGATGTCCATCAGGTTCCCTTCACCACCTCGCGAAAGGCCCTAACAACCGTCTCGTCGAATTGAGTTCCCGCGCAGCGATCCAGCTCCGCGAGGGCTTCGTCGACCGTCATCGGATCGCGGTATGCGCGCCCCGGCTTCCCGTCCTGAGAGTCGGTCATCGCGTCGAATGCGTCGACCACGGCGATGATACGGCTTTCAATCGGGATCTCGTCTCGTCCGATGCCCTTGGGATAGCCGGTGCCGTCTGGCCGTTCGTGGTGCTTCAGGATCCAGGGCACGAGCGGCGCGAACCGAGCGACCGGCGAGAGAATCTCCGCGCCCCATTCCGCATGCTTGCGTACATGATCCATTTCTTCCGGCGTCAGCTTGCCCGGCTTGTCCAGGATCTTCTCGTCGACCGCGATCTTTCCGACGTCGTGCAATACGGCCGCCTCCCGAACGAGCCGCGCCCGAGCACTCGAAAGGCCGAGCTTCCGAGCGACCTCCTCCGCTGTGAAGGCAACCCGTTCAAGATGCCCCTGCGTGTAGGGGTGGGCCCGCTGCAGCATCAGGGTGAGCGCGGTGATCGTCTCGTAGTACTGCTCCTGCATTGCCGCTTTCTGCTTCAGCCCCATGCGGATCGCCCACACCGGCACCAGGGTCAGGGGAATCGACCATCCGATCCCTTGCTTGACGAGGATCGCGACCGCGCTCACAAGGAGCCCGTAGATGAGGAAGCTGCGCACTCCCACTTCCAGCGCCCGAACCGCGTTGTCTGAGACCGACCGCCCCGACACCATCCACTCGACGTAGGCGACGAACAGGAAGTTGAGCATCGCGTAGGCGAACGTGTAGGCCAACGCCTGAGCCTCCATCCGCGCAGAGAAGTCGCGCACGGCGGCAATCGCGAACATGCCAGCCGAGACTGAGATCGCCGCGATCGCCACGTTGATGCCCAAGAAGACAGGCTCGACGTTGCGTTTCCGCGCCCTCAGCACTCCGGCCGCGAAGGTCGCGAGAACCTCGGTCGCGATCGCCCCGATCGGGCCTGCCACGAGCGCCATCGCCGCGACATAGGGAAGGGTGAACGTAATTCTGAGGCCCCGCCGCGTTACTTCGACCGGCAAGAACTCGGCGAGGAAGGCGAGCGCGGGCAGAATGACCCAGATCGGCCCCGGCGTCACCCGCACATGGACAAACGCGATCGCGCAACCGGCGAGAATCGCCGCCAGAAAGCCCAACTGCAAGAGCAGCCACTGTGCTTTATGGATGATCCGGGTCCGCTGCATCGGAGCGTCAGCCTAAGGAAGTTGAGCGTCGCCCTTACAGACGCGCCTGAGCCTCCGAATGGAGGCTGTTTCCCTTGGGAGTGCGACGACCGACGCCTCGCCCGTGGGCCTATGCCGGGCGAAAGTTTCTTCCTCCCAAAGTGGGTGCCTATATAGGGAGGAAGAAAAACGGGCCGAATGGACGAAGGAGCGAGCAGTCGCCGACAAGTTCGGCCACCCCTGCCGTTTCGCCAAACCAAGGCGGGCGACGCACACCGCGGGTAAACAGGGGGCAGCATGGTATCGATGCTCATGGCGACCCTCCTCCTCTCCCCCGATCCCGCGACGACCCGGCTCTGGTACAACCGGCCGGCCGACACTTGGGTCGAGGCGCTGCCGGTCGGGAACGGGCGGCTGGGGGCGATGGTGTTTGGGCGCGCGCACGAGGAGCTGATCCAGCTCAACGAGTCGACGGTTTGGACGGGCGCGCCTTACGATCCTTACGGGACTGGATCGGGGGTCAAGGCGCTGCCAGAGATCCAAAAGCTGGTCTTCGCAGGCAAGGGGCGGGAGGCGGAGGCACTTTTCGAGAAGGAGTGGATGTCGAAGACTTGGGAGCAGGCGGAGTACCAGCCGCTCGCCGATCTGCGGCTGACTTTCCTCTCTGCCGATTCAAGCCATGGCCGCAATGGTCCCGCGATGGCAGACCCTGCGAAAAGCGGCGACGGCGGCGAGCCAGGGACTCGGGCGGGTGACCCGAGCCGCGCGTACTAGCGGGACCTCGACCTGGATACCGCGATTGCCTCGGTCGACTACGAGGAGGGGGGCGTGCATTACCGGCGCGAGATCTTCGCCACGCCGGTCGATCAGGTCATCGTCGTACGCCTCACCGCCGACCGGCCCCACGCGATCTCTCTCCTCGCCACGTTCGACCCCCGCATCGACCTGAAGGAGAAGACCGACGCTTGGCGCCAGATCGGCAGCGACAAGCCGGACGAGGTTTATCTCAAGGGCGAGACCGCATCCTACGCCGGAGCGCAGGGGCTCCAGTACGAGGCGCGGATGACCCCGATCGTCGAGGGCGGGACGGTGAGCATCGACTTCGACCGCGAGCACGACCGGTTGCGGATCGACAAGGCCGACTCCGTCACCCTCCTCGTCGCCGCGTCCACGAACTTCAAGAGCTACAAGGAACTGGGCAAGCCCCGGCGTCCGGGATCCGAGCCGGTCGAAGGCGGTCCCGACTCGGGACCCCAGGGTATTGGCGGTCAAAATGACGACCCCGCTTCCCGGAACCGGACGGTGCTAGCTCAAGCCAAAACCCGAACCTACGACGACATCCGCCGCGACCACATCGCGGCGTACCAGAAGCTCTTTCGCCGCGTCTCCCTCGACCTCGGCCATGGGCCGGGCAGCGGCAGGCCGACCGACGAGCGTTTCGACGCCTTCGCCAAGGGCGAAGACCCCGATTTCCCGGCGCTCTATTTCCAGTTCGGCCGCTACCTCCTCATTTCATGCTCGCGAAAGGGTGGCGAGCCGCCGAACCTGCAGGGCATTTGGAACGCGGATATGAATCCGGCGTGGGGAGGCAAGTTCACCACCAACATCAACTTCGAGATGAACTTCTGGCCGAGCGACGCCGCCAACCTGCCGGAGTGCGAGGAGACCCTCTGGACGACGATGGACGATCTCAGCGAGACCGGAGCGGAGACGGCCAAGCGGCTCTGGGGCGCACGGGGCTGGGTCCTCGGGCACAACACCGATGTCTGGCGGGCGACCGCGCCCATCCATGGCGCGTATTGGGCGGCCTGGCACGGCGGCGCGGCTTGGCTCTGCACCCAGGCTTGGGAGCACTACCGGTATTACGGCGACAAGGAGTTCCTGAAGCGCGCGTATCCCTGGTTCAAAGGGGTGGCCGAGTTCTTCCTCGACACGCTGGTGACGGATCCCCGGACCGGTCTCCTCGTCACTTGCCCGTCCAGTTCGCCGGAGAATGGGCCGGGCGGCGACAAGGCCTGGAAGTCGCATCCCGACGGAACCTACGACAAGCCGGTGGGAATCTGCGCGGCGCCAGCCATCGACATGTGGATGCTGCGCCAGTTCTTCGACGAGTATGCCTCGGCCTCTGCTGCGCTCGGCGTCGATTCAGACCTGCGCGGGCAGGTGCAGGCGGCCAAAGAGAAGTTGGCTCCGGTACGGATCGGCAAGTACGGCCAGATCCAGGAATGGCAGGAAGACGTCGATTTGCCCGACGACCATCACCGGCATGTCAGCCAGCTTTGGGGCCTCTTCCCCGGCTATCTGGTCTCGCCGTCCGCGACCCCCGACTATGCGAAGGCCTGTCGAGTGTCGCTCGAGGAGCGGGGGGACGAGGCGTCGGGATGGTCGATGGCCTGGAAGATATGCCTCTGGGCCAGG
>DATJYD010000757.1:0-4344 GCA_035499755.1 Fimbriimonadaceae bacterium | reverse complement strand
CGGCGACGACTCCCAGGTTGAGATTCTGGATCGATGCAAAGCGATTCCCGAGAGCAGCGCCGATGATCGGCTCCTTCGAGTAATAGCCGGAGAATCCGCCGACGCCGGGAATCGCGAAAGCCGAGATTGCGATGTAAGCCGTGAACATCGTCCAGCACGTGATCGGGAGATACTTCGCGAGCTTCCCGTAGTTGCGCATGTCCTGTTCGTGGGCCATTGCCATGATGACGGCGCCCGAGCCGAGGAAGAGGAGGGCCTTGAAGAAGGCGTGGGTCGTGACGTGAAAGATGCCGACCCAATACGCGCCCGCGCCGCAGGCTACGAACATGTAGCCGAGCTGCGAAACCGTCGAATAGGCGAGAACCTTCTTGATGTCGGTCTGGCCGAAGGCGACGAGAGCCGCGAACAGCGCGGTGAACGCCCCGATGCAGGCGACGATCGCGCTCGCCACCGGCGAGTTCTCGAACACGACGTGCATCCGGTTTAGCAGCACCACGCCCGAGGTGACCATGGTGGCGGCGTGGATCAGCGCGGAGACCGGAGTCGGGCCGGCCATCGCGTCCGGGAGCCAGAGATACAGCGGGAACTGGGCGGACTTACCGCAGGCGCCGACAAAGAGCAGCAAAGCCGCGGTTGTGGCCAGCGCCGGATGCGCATGGAGGGTGAAGGGGAGCCACTTGAGGAGGACGTCGTAGCTTAATACGCGTCCGTCGACGTTCTGGGCAAGGCCCCGCTGCGATTCGATCATCACGGCGAGGAGGAATATTCCCAGCGTAAAGCCCCAGTCGCCGATCCGGTTGACGATGAACGCCTTGTTCGCAGCTTTGGCGTTCGCGAGGTCCTTGTACCAGAAGCCGATCAGCAGATACGAACACAGCCCGACCCCCTCCCAGCCGACGAACATCATCACGAGGTTGTTGCCGAGCACGAGGATCAGCATCGCGGCGATGAAGAGGTTGAGGTAGGTGAAGAACCGGGGATAGTCCTTCTCCTCGTGCATGTAGCCGGTCGCGTACAGGTGGATGAGCCCGCCGACCCCGGTGACGATCAACACCATCGTCATCGACAGGGGGTCGATAACGAACTCGAACGGAATGTTCAGGCTTCCGATCTGGATCCACGAGAACAGCTCGGTGTGTAAGAAGCGTTGCTCAGGGGGAAGCCCGGCGAGTTGGACGGTGATCAGGACTCCGACCGCGAAAGCGATCGCGATGGGAAGAACGGCGAGGCCCCCCATGAACCGGCGGCCCTGTTCCGGCCCTTCCTTTCGGATGATGTAACCGCCGAGAAAAGCCTGGACGAGGAAGCCCAGAACCGGCATCGCCAGGACCACCCAGATCAACTGCTCGTTAACCAAGCGGGACCTCCTGGGGCGAGGACCGAAGATCGAGGATCGAGGACTGGCGGACGACTGAGGATTCAGCCGCGAGCCAGCAGGCCCGCAGAAGCGAGATCTCGTCCAAGCGCATATCCCAGACCGTTCTCAATCCCCTAATCCTCCCATCCTTGTAGCCCTCGCGATCCTCTCATCCTATCCCCTCAGCAGGTTCATCTCGTCGATATCCACGTTGTTGCGAAGCCGGAAGATGGCCATGATGATCCCCAATCCGACCGCGACTTCGGCCGCCGCGACCGCCATCACGAAGATCACCATCATCTGGCCCGACATCGTCGCTGAATGCAGGGGCCCCACCCCCGGCGCGATCATCTTCGCCGGCATATAGCGGGCGAAAGCCAGGAAGGTGAGATTGACCGCGTTCAGCATCAACTCGATGCACATGAAGATCACGATCGGGTTGCGGCGGATGATGACGCCCACGACCCCGCACGTGAACATAAATAGGCCA
The DNA here is from genome assembly GCA_035499755.1 of Fimbriimonadaceae bacterium. Classification (GTDB taxonomy): domain Bacteria; phylum Armatimonadota; class Fimbriimonadia; order Fimbriimonadales; family Fimbriimonadaceae; genus JAEVZK01. The sequence continues at coordinate 2,497 of DATJYD010000757.1, read as the reverse complement.
AGACCGAGATAGGCGACGAGCGGCACCCCGTTCATCGGCGAGTCCCCTCACGGGTGAGGTTCGTGGCTTCCGGGCTATCCGCGATCCGCGTCCGGCGATCCGCCATCACTCAATTCTCCTTTTCGCGAGCAGGATCGAGCCCACGATGCCGATCAGGAGCAGGACGCTCACGATTTCGAACGGGTACAGGTAGTCGCTGAAGAGGGACAGGCCGACCGATTGCGGAGAGCCGAAGGTCGCTTCCGCTCGAACTTGAGTGAACTTCAGGAGTGGGGGAAGCACCTGAGAGCCGACAACGACGAGCAATCCAAGACCGAAGAGACCGCCTCCGATCCACTTGAGGTCGCGCCGCTCGAAAAACGCCTGGGGCGAGCCGAGATTCAGCAGCATGATCACGAAAAGGAAGAGCACCATGATCGCGCCGGTGTAAACCACGATCTGGGTGATGCCAAGCATCTCGCAGTTCAGAGTGAAGTACAGGAACGCGAGCATGAAGAAGTTGACGACCAGGCACAGGGCGGACCGGACCGCATTCGGAAAAGCCACGACGCCGATCGCCGCCAGCGCCGCGATGCCGGCGAGGACGGCGAAGAACACGGTGTCGGGGATGTTCAACTGAGACGTGTTCACAGGGCGGGCGCCTCCGGTTCGGGCTTGGCCAGAGCCGCCGTCGACCGGGCCGGATCTACCAGCCGAACTTGCCGCCGCACCAACTCGTTTTTGGCCTTCGGACCTTGGAGAAAGGCCTTGTAGATCCCGAACACGAGAATCAGGGCGAGCACCGAAACGCCCCAACCCGCGCCCGCGCCATACAGCCGGGTCGCCATGATCCAGAGGGCCACCACGATGAAATTCCCGGTCGCGAGCGGCAAGAGCGATTTCCAGCCAAGCGCCATGAGCTGGTCGTAGCGGAGCCTCGGCAGAGTGGCGCGAATCCAGATGTAAACGGTGATGCCGATCGCGCACTTAAGCAAGAACCAGATCGGCGCTGTCAACTCGACGAAATGCTGGACCCCCGGAGCTCCGATCGTTGCCCACCGAATCGGCAGAGGGTTCCAGCCGCCGAGGAAGACGGTGGCGAAGACCCCCGAAAAGACGAACATCGCCGCGTATTCTCCCATGAAGAAGACCGCGAACTTCATCGAGCTGTACTCGGTGTGGTAGCCGGCGATCAGCTCGTTTTCGGCTTCGGGGAGATCGAACGGGGCCCGGTTCGTCTCCGCGACCATGCAGATGAGGAAGACGCAGGCGGAGACGAAGCCGAAAGGCGTCAAGATGAACCAGTTCTGGAGAAAGGGCACGGCGCCCCAGAGCGGCTGCATCTGAGCATCGACCATGTCGGTCAGCTTCAGCGAGGCGTTGGCAAGGACGATGCAGGCGAGGGACATGCCCATCGCCAGTTCATAGCTGATGAGCTGGGCGGAGGAGCGCAGGCCACCCATCAGCGAATACTTGTTGTTCGAGGCGTAGCCAGCGAGAACGATCCCGTATACGCCGAGCGAGGAGACCGCGAGCATATAAAGCACGCCCACGTTCACATCCGCGATCGGCGTCAGATTCCGGTACGGCCCCCACGGCATAACTCCGCCGAGGGCGAAGGCGGGAAAGAGGGCCACGGCCGGCGCGAAGAAGTAGATCGCGCGATCGATCGTCGCCGGCGTGATGTCCTCCTTGATGAAAAGCTTAACGCCGTCCGCGATCGGCTGGAGGAGGCCGAAGAAGCTTCGGCCGCGGAGGAAACCGGGAAGCCACTTCGCGTTCTTGGGGAGGGTGCCCACCCGGTTGGGGCCGATCCGATCCTGCATCCAGCTCAGAAACCGGCGCTCCCACCAGATGCACCCAGGTACGAGCAGGAGCACCGGGACGAGAAACAGGAGAACGCGGCCCAGCGCATTCAACACGTCCTGGAGAACGGGATTGAGGTGGTGATACCAACCCATTAGGCTTGAGGGTCACTTTACCCCCTCAGGGCAGGCATTGGCGAGGAGAGATCCCCGGTCACGCCGCGACAAGGACCGTCCAAGACTTGCATTTGGAGCACGCCGCCGTAGCGGCGGGGCTTGGAGGCTGTTGCTGGAGTCCCTGTGAGAAGCGCCGAACCCCGTCGCCGCTCAACCAAAGGTCGAGATCCTCGGGCTCCGCCCGAGCGGGGGCTGAAAGCCCCCGGCACGGGGCTGACCCCACGCAACAGCCTCCTTGCCCTGCGATCCTGTCATGCAGGATCGGGCTAGACGGCAACGGACTCTCTCGCACCGGCGAGCAGGATGCCTTCCGAGGTCTTGGGGGCCCCGTAGCCGACGCCCCGGAAGGCCGGGACCTCGCGCGCGATCTCGTCCAGGATCTCGCCGGGATTGAAGAACGGCCGCTCCCCGCTCATTCTCAGCGCGATCTCGCTGAAGACGCGCCAGGCCGGCTTCGCCTCCCCAGGGACCGGCAGCACCTGGTCGATGCGCTGGACGCGCCGCTCGAGGTTCGTGTACGAGCCGTCCATCTCGGC
>DATJYD010000756.1:0-4565 GCA_035499755.1 Fimbriimonadaceae bacterium | reverse complement strand
CGGGAGGCTGAAGCCTCTGACTGCCAAGAAGCTGTGGCCGACGCACGGGTACGAAGCAGGGCGGCGAGGCTGGTAAAACCGTTGTATGGACAACTTTTGCTCAAGAGGGGCTTTCCGCTGCGGCGGAATGGAATACACGATCTTCCGGCTGGAGGCACTGGCCAAGTACGGAGTGAATCCAGGGCGCCTGCCTTACTCCCTTCGCGTCCTGCTCGAAAATCTGCTACGCACGGAGGACGGCAAGTCGGTGTTCAAGGAAGACGTCCTCGCGCTCGGGAACTGGGCGGCCAAGGCTGATCCGAGCAAGGAGATCGCCTTCACGCCGGCGCGAGTGCTTCTCCAAGATTTCACAGGAGTGCCGTGCGTGGTCGACCTGGCGGCGATGCGCGAGGCGATGTCGAAGCTCGGCGGCGATCCCAAGAAGATCAACCCTCTGCAGCCGGTCGAACTTGTGATCGATCATTCGGTTCAGGTTGACGCCTATGGCAGCGAAGCCGCACTCCTGATCAACCGCGACCTGGAGTATGAGCGCAACCGGGAGCGCTATGAGTTCCTGAAGTGGGGCCAGATGGCATTGGATAACTTCCGAGTCGTGCCGCCGAACACCGGCATCGTCCACCAGGTCAACCTCGAACACCTCGCCCGCGTCACCTTCGTCAATCCGGACGGAGTCGCTTATCCGGACACATTGGTGGGGACCGACAGCCACACCACAATGGTGAACGGGCTCGGCGTGCTCGGCTGGGGAGTGGGCGGGATCGAGGCCGAGGCGGCGATGCTCGGCCAGCCAGTTTCCATGCTGATTCCGCAGGTGATCGGGTTCAAGCTGACAGGCCGGCTCAAGGAGGGCTCGACGGGAACCGACCTCGTCCTGACGGTGACGGAAATGCTCCGCAAGAAGGGAGTAGTCGGCAAGTTCGTCGAGTTCTACGGCCCGGGAGTCTCCACCCTGCCGCTGGCCGACCGGGCGACGATCGGGAACATGGCGCCCGAGTACGGCGCGACTTGCGGCATCTTTCCCGTCGACCGCGAGACTTTGAACTACATGCGATTGACGGGCCGGCCCGAGGAACTCGTCGGGCTGACTGAGGCCTATTTCAAAGAGCAGGGAATGTTCCACGACGAGAATTCGCCCGAGGCGGAATACAGCGACACCCTGTCTCTCGATCTGGCGAGCGTCGAGCCCTCCATCGCGGGGCCGAAACGGCCTCAGGACCGGCTTCGGCTGGGCGAAGCGCGAACGAACTTCCGAACCAGCTTTCCCGAGCACGGCGGCGTCACGCGGCCCCAGAAGGGCGGCTCGAGCGTGGCCACCTTGGAATATCGGACGGAGGCGGAGAAGAACGCCAACGCAGCGGCAGGAGACGTCGGCGACGGCTCTATCGTGATCGCGGCGATCACGAGCTGCACGAACACCTCGAATCCTACTCTGATGCTAGCGGCGGGCCTCGTCGCGAAAAAGGCGGTCGAGAAGGGGCTTACAGCGAAGCCCTGGGTCAAGACGTCGCTCGCGCCGGGCTCCCGCGTTGCGACGGATATGTTCAAACGGACCGGCCTGCTCGATTACCTCGAAAGGCTCCATTTCGACGTGGTCGGCTACGGGTGTACGACCTGTATCGGGAACTCGGGCCCTCTGCCCCAGGCGATCTCCGAGCGAGTGAACACCGATAACCTGGTCGTCTGCAGCGTGCTAAGCGGCAACCGGAACTTCGAGGGCCGGGTCAACCAAGATGTCAAGGCGAACTATCTGATGTCGCCGCCGCTGGTCGTCGCCTACGCGCTTGCGGGCACGATCGACATCGACCTGACGAGGGAGCCGCTTGGGCGGGGCAAAGACGGCGACGTGTACCTGAAGGACATATGGCCGTCTCAGGCCGAGATCGGCGTCATGCTGGCGATGGGGGTCAAGCGGGATTTCTACGTGGACAACTACGCCGACGTCTTCAGGGGCGACGACAAGTGGAATGCAATCGAGGTCTCGGGAGCCGATCAGTTTCAATGGGACGCCGCTTCGACCTACGTCAAGAACCCGCCCTACTTCGACGGAATGCCGGCGGAGGCACCCGCCGAGGTCGCCGACCTAAAGGGGATGCGGTGCCTGGCTCTTCTCGGAGACAGCGTCACGACCGACCACATTTCGCCGGCCGGCTCGATCAAACTCAATTCGCCGGCGGGAAGCTACTTGACCGAACACGGCGTAGCCCCCGCGATGTTCAACAGCTACGGCTCGCGAAGGGGGAACGACGAGGTGATGGTGCGCGGAACGTTCGCGAACATCCGGCTTCGGAACCAACTTGCGCCGGGCACGGAAGGCGGCTTCAGCGTCTACCTGCCGACCGGCGAGGTGACGACGATCTACGAGGCGGCCGAAAGGTACAAGGCGGACGGCACGCCCCTCATCGTGATCGCGGGCAAAGAGTACGGCACGGGCTCGAGCCGCGACTGGGCGGCCAAGGGCACGCTCATGCTCGGAATCAAGGCCGTGCTTGCGAGGAGCTTCGAGCGGATCCACCGGTCGAATCTCATCGGAATGGGAGTGCTGCCTTTGGAGTTCGATGAGGGAGGGAGCGCGGAGTCGCTTGGCCTTTCCGGGAAAGAGACGTTTGACTTGGAGGGGCTTCGCAGGGGGGTTGCGACCGAGTTTCGGGACGGAAAGGTGCTGACGATGTCGGCGAACGGGAAGAGCTTCCCAGTGAAGGTTCGGATCGACACGCCTCAGGAACTGCAGTATTACCGGAACGGGGGAATCCTGCAATACGTGTTGAGGCAGTTGCTGGCTTCGTGACCGCGACCGGGGATCTGACTGAAGGGTCATCCGCACTATCCGCGGTCAAGAGAGTGAGCCGATGAACCTGCGCGTTTATTGCCCAGCCAAGGTGAACTTAATGCTCGAAGTGGGCGCTCGCGATGCGCGCGGCTACCACCCGTTGCGGACGGTGTTTCAGGCGGTCGGCCTCTTCGACGTCTTGGACGTGGAATTTGGAGTACCTCGTAGGGCAGCGAGCGACATCGAAGTCGTGGGAGCGGAGCTGCCCTCCGAGAACACGGTAACGAAAGCGCTGCGTTTGAGCCGAGAAGTCTTTCGATCGATGCCGGCAACGATCCGGATCGAGAAGAAGATCCCGATGCAGAGCGGCCTCGGTGGGGGCAGCTCCGATGCGGCAGGGCTCTTGCGGGCGCTTGCCCATGTGGAGGGACGGAAGGCGACCGAGCCCGAGATCGTGAGCGTGGCGGCGGCGGTAGGGGCCGACGTCCCCTTCTTTCTGTCCGGCGGGAATGCGCGAGGAGAAGGATACGGCGACCGGATCACCCCTTTGCCCGATCAGCCGGAGGCATGGCTCCTGATCGCGAAGCCGGCGATCGGATGCCCGACGGCAGCGATGTATGCGCGTCTCGACGAGATTCGCGGTTCGGCGCGCGCTTGCGCCGACGTGAGGAACGATTTCCAGCGGGTGGCTCCCCACGAGTGCACGGAGCTGATCGACCACCTCCGGGATCTCGGAGCAAGCGATGCTATGCTCTGCGGCTCCGGTTCGGCGGTCTTCGGCCGCTTCGCATCGCGCTTCGAGGCGGAGGAAGCCCGCGCCGCGGTGGCTGCGGAGACGTGGGTCGTCAAGACTCTGTCGCGAGCGGAGTCGTTGCGGATCGAGAGCGGCTAGCCTGCATCCGTGGCGGGAGCTTCGCAGGGCAAGCCCTGCCGCTACGGGATCGCCTTCTTCGCCAACTAAGCGGGCTAGTCTCCCGAATCTGCGGTCTATCATAAGCCCTCGCGCCCACTCGCATCTTCTCGAGCCCGGGGGTCCGAGGGTTGGGGCGTTGAGGGGCTGGGGGATCGGGGGTATTGGGGTATCGGGGTATTGGGGTATCGGGGTATTGGGGTGTTGGGGTGTTGGGGTGTTGGGTGTTCGGGCGTTGGGGCGTTGGGACCCCAGGGCATGGCTCTGCGACCACTCATTGCCTGGACTCGTGATACGCCACTCCCCGTGGCGCGCGGCTACAAGACCACGGACTGCACCGTCTTGAAATGCATCTTCGCTACCTTGGGCAGCTCTCCGAGCCCCTTTTGGGCGACAAACCGCTTCCCGGCTGCGATCACTTGAGGGGAAGCGCCTTTGGGGAGCTCAATCCCGAATTCCTCGCCGAGACGTTTGAGCCTCCGGAGAAACTCGGCTCGGGCAAGGACCGACGCGGCGGCGACGGCAATATCGGCTTCCGCTCTCACCATCGACTGCAGGGTGACTTGGCGGCCGTGCTCAAAGAGCTGGCGCTTGAGGCCCGCGGGATCGGCAAATTGATCGGAAATAACCAGGTTGCACGGTTGCTGCTCGAGGACGTTCTCGATCGCCCGCGCATGGCCCCACGCGAGAAGCTTGTTAAGATTTCGGAACTTCTCGTAAAGCTCGTTGTACTTGGCGGGCCCGATGGCGACCACCGAATGGGGGCAGGTTCGGGCAATAACCACGGAAAGGCGGAGGGCAATCGGGTCGGTGAGCTTTTTCGAGTCCTTGACTCCTTCCAACTCGGCAAGGTGCTCGGGTCCGACATAGCAGGCGGCGATCACGAGA
>DATJYD010000755.1:0-2487 GCA_035499755.1 Fimbriimonadaceae bacterium | reverse complement strand
AAACAGCGCACTCTCACCAAGCGCCCGCCGACCGAACGCCGCACCGAGGCCCTCGCCAAGCGAGCCGTCGTCGAAGTCGACGAGCCCGGCGACAAGCGAACGGTCCTCGCCGAACCCCAGACCGAGAAGCGCAAGCCCATTTTCACCGATGCGACCAAGAAGGCCGGCGGCTACACCCTCGATTCGAGCACCCAGAAGGAGGGCTACCATCTCCCGCCGATGAACCTCCTCGCCGAGCCGGTCAGCCGTCCGAAGCGCAGCCCGCAAGAGGTTCAGCAGAATATCGAGACCCTGGAGGGCACTCTCGATGAGTTCGGCATCGAGGCCAACGTCGTCGAGATTGCGACCGGCCCGTCCCTCACCCGCTACGAGATCCAGCTTGGGCCTGGCATCAAGGTCGCCCGCATCGTCTCCCTCGCCGACAACATCGCGATGAACCTCGCCGCCCATGCGGTCCGCGTCGAAGCCCCGATTCCCGGCAAAGCGGCGATCGGCGTCGAGGTCCCGAACTCGAAGCGAACGCCGGTCATGCTTCGCGAGGTCTGCGAGAGCAAGGAGTTCCGCGACCATCCGGCTCGTCTCCTCGTCGCCCTCGGGCAGGATGTAGCCGGTGAGAACAAGTATGCCGATCTCGCGCGCATGCCGCACCTCCTCATCGGGGGGGCGACCAACTCCGGCAAGTCGATCGGGCTCGCGACCCTGATCACTTCCCTCCTCATGCGCAACACGCCGAAGGACGTTCGGCTCGTGATGATCGATCCGAAGCGGGTCGAGCTGACCCTTTTCGACGGCATCCCCCATCTGATGTGCCCGGTCATCAAGGACGTGAAGGAGGCGCCCGGCGTCCTGCGCGCGGTTTGGCGCGAGATGGACCGGCGCTACGATCTCCTCAGCGAGAACGGGGTCCGGAATATCCAGAGCTGGAACGAGAAGGCGAGCTTCCAGGACCGGATGCCCTACATCGTCGTGATCATCGACGAGATGGCCGACCTCATGATTCAGGCCCGCGCGGAGGTCGAGACGAGCATCGTCCGCCTCGCCCAACTCGCTCGCGCGGTCGGCATCCACCTCGTCCTCGCGACCCAGCGGCCGAGCGTGGACGTCATCACCGGCATTATCAAGGCCAACATCCCGTCCCGGATCGCCTTCTCCGTGGCCTCCCAGGTCGATTCCCGCACGATTCTCGACCAGAAGGGCGCGGAGGACCTGATCGGAAAGGGCGACATGCTCTTCATGCCGATCGATGCCGACAAGGCGGTCCGCGTGCAGGGCTGCTACGTGAGCGAGAAGGAGATCGACGAGGTCTGCAAGTTCTGGCGCGAGCAGGAGAGCCCTCAGTACCTACTGGATCCGATCGACGAGTCCGACTCGTCCGGCAAGGCCGGTCCGGCCGGCTCGGGCGACGAGGAGTCCGACCCGCTTTGGGAGGAATCGGTCCGCTGGGTCGTCGACCGCGGCCAAGCCTCGACTTCGATGCTGCAGCGCCGCTTCTCGATCGGATTCCAGCGTGCGTCCCGGCTGCTGGACACGATGGAGGAGCGCGGAGTCGTCGGCCCCCGAGACGGCCCCCGGCCCCGAGAGGTCCTCATCGATCCGATGGAGGTCGACACGATGTTCGGCAAAGGTCCCCACTACAAGACCGGTTGGATGAAGGAAGACGAATAGCATCGGCTCCGGCCGACTTTTTTTCTTCCTCCCAAAGTGGGTGCCTATATAGGGAGGAAGAAAAAGCGGGGGTCGGCGAGCTCGGACTCGTAGATTTCGAGAAGGCGCCGCACATGGAGGTCCATGCTGAAATCCTGCTTGGCGAAAGCGGCGGCGGTAGCGGCGCTCTGGGCGCGAGCGAACTCGAGATCGAGATATCGGCGCATGTGGCCGGCAAGAGCTTCGGCGTCGCCGGCCGGGAAGATCTCGCCGACTCCGAGAGCCTCGACGAGTTCGACGGCGGACGAGGCGTCTGAGACGAGCAAAGGCAGACCGCACGCCGCCGCCTCGATCGGAGTCAACGGCTGCGCCTCGTACCAGCGGGAAGGAAAGACAAGCGCTCGGCTCGAGCGCAGCCTCGCCTCTACCTCTTCCCTGCCCACCCAGCCCGTGATCAACGCATCCGGGTTTTCCCGCCGAACTTCGCGCTCGGTCGATCCCGCACCGACGAAGACGATCGGCGCGCCGGCAATCCGGGCCGCGCGGGCCGCCGTCACCGGGTCCTTGTGCTGGTCCAGGGAGCCGACGAATAGGAACGGACTGTCCGGGGCAATCACGGCCGGCGCCGGTCCCGAGAAGTCGGAGGGATTGGACACGAGCGACCGGCGCACCCCTGGGTTCAAATAAGGCTCCAGAACCCGCTGGTTGAGCCTCGAGATGAAGATCACATGGGAAAACCGGGAAGCGATGCGCCGCCACCGGTACGCCCACTGCGCGATGTCGTGGTAGAGCTTGTTGAGGCGACCGCTCCGATTGCAGGCAGTTGTGAAACAGGCGATACTC
>DATJYD010000754.1:0-4196 GCA_035499755.1 Fimbriimonadaceae bacterium | reverse complement strand
GCTGCAGGATCACCAGCACCAATTCAAAGAGAAGCAGCGCGATGAAGACCGGCGAGCGCTGCCGCCTGCGGAAGTAGGCCGAGTTCTTCACGCTTTCACTCCGGTTGCGAAGATCCGGTCTTCTTGGACTTCGAGGAGAATGCGAGGAAGCGGCCTCGGGGGCGGGCCTTGTAGCACCTGGCCGTCGTCGAGCGCGAAGGCGCCGTTATGGCACGGGCAATAGAGGCGGTGCTGGTCGGCCTGGTATTCGACCGGACAGCTCAGGTGCGTGCAGCGGCGCGAGTAAGCGACGAACTGGCCCGGAGTGGGCTGCATGAGGATGCACAGGTCGCCCGGCCTCGGATAGGAGAACTGAAGCGATCCGCCCACCGGGACGTCGCGAGTCGAGGCGATCTCCGCCCGCTCGAATCGCCGCTCGTTGCGAGGAATCGCGGCCCAAGCCGCGAGAGCGGTCGAGCCAAGGGCAAGCCCGCCGCTCGCCAGCGTCATGAACTTGAAGAACTCGCGCCGGGAGACGTATTGGTCTTCTTCCCAGTCGATCGGAAAATCTGTCTTTAGCTTATCGTCCATCTTCTCTTTGGAGTGCGCGAAGCTCTTCGCGCTTTTCCGAGCCGCGGAGCGGCGATCCACGATCCGGTTCGCGAGGTGCGGCTCCGTCGCAGGTACAAAGCGCGAAGCGCTTCGCGCACTCCAATAATCATCGCCTCACACTCTCGAGCAGATCGGTCTTCCTCACGACCGCGTCGCCGCGCACTTCGAGCCTCTTCGTCCCGTTGGGCATCATCAGCGACACCTTCGTCTTGATGACCCGCTTCCCGAACACGAATTCGTTCACCGGCTGAGCGTGCCGCTGCTCGGCGATCTCCTCCGGCGTGCCGAAGAAGAGCGCGCCCGACGGGCACACCGTCGCGCACATCGGCCTCAGCCCGACCGACGTCCGGTCGTAGCACATGTCGCACTTCATCATCTGGTCGATCTCGGCGTCGTACTTGGGGACGCCGAAGGGGCAGGCGTAGACGCAGTTCGTACAGCCGATGCAGCGGGGCTTCAGCGAGCTTTGCACGACTCCGTCCGGCGTCCGCTTGATCGCATCGGCTGGGCAGACGGCGGCGCACGCCGGCTCGTCGCAGTGCATGCAGATCACCGGCGTCGTCTGCACGCTTTCGCCGCGCTGGATCGTCACGAGGTGGATCATCGAGGAGCCGGCATGGGTGTCGCATTCCGCGCACGCCGCCACACAGGCGTTGCATCCTATGCAGCGGCTCGGGTCGATATAGAACTGCCGTTCCGACATCTTGTTGATTTATCCTAACGCGATATTGACAGCTGCCGTGGCGGGCGTAGTTCGCCGGCGCAGCATCGGCTTCGCCGTGTACCATGCCCAGATCGCGAGGCCGGTCAGCTCGACGAAGCCCGTCGGCGCCATCGGCAGGAAGCCTCTCGGCGAGTAGTCGGTGGCGATCTCCAGCGCCACCCGCGCCGCGTTGCCGAGGTTGAGGAGAATGAAGGCCGTCCACAGCGACTTCTGAGCCGACTCGGGGATGGCGTTCATCCGCGCCACCACGTGCATCCCGACTCCCAGGATCATCTGCGAGATAAATCCGACGGTCAGTGCGTGGCGGAGCCCTCCGATATAGGCATGGGAGAACTGCTGGCCGATCAACGCCAAATGAAGTGGCTCGAGCAACAAGAGCCCTGCTCCGAGGAGAAGCCAAGCGAAGGCCGAGCGGATGAACTTGTGAGCCGGCAGCTTCTCGGAAAGCGGCTCGAAGATCCGCAAGGCGATGACCAGCATCACGGCGGCCGCCGCGATCAGCAGCCCGCCTGCGAAGTACAGCCGGTTCGTTCCCGGCGCCATTTCCCGGTCGAAGTAGACCACCCAGCCGATCATCCGGCCGATCAGGCCCATATTCCAAACGAGCAGAGCCGTCAGGGCGAGATCTCGATGCGCCGGCCGCGCCCCGAAGAAAGCGCTCATCTTGGTGAGCGCGACTCCAAAGATCATCAGCGAGACGAAGCCGAGGAACTGGGCGTCGCGATACGGCGCGAAGTACTTGGCAACGAACATGACGCTCTGGATCGGATCCGGCTGGTGAGCCTGCGCGAACATGAACGGCTCGGCCGCCGAGATCAGGAACATCCAACCCAGCGACGCCAGGACGAACCGGCCTTGCCAATCCAGCGGCTGCCCCGTCCGATGACGCGTCACCTGGGTGTTCGTCATAAAAAGCGCGACCGCTACGAACTGGAGAATGCAGGAGAAGATGCCTGCCGGGACCCAGAACGACGGATTGCTCTGGGCCAGCGGCTCCGCCGCGAAACGCAGCCCGATTCCGATCGCCATCAGAACCAGCGAAGCGTACGCGAGTTGGTGGAACAGCTTGACCTTGCGCTTGCTCGGGGCATGCTGCTGCAAGGCGAACCCCATCACGAAAAACCCGACCCAGCCGTAAAGCTGGGAATTCGCGTGGGCGAGGACGTAAGGCGTCCACACGTCCGCCGTGTAGCTGCCTTTGAGGGCGATGCCGAGCATCGCGACCGCGCCGAGCGTGCAGCCCGCGGTGAGGACGCTCAGGATGCCGGCGAGGAAGAACGGGCGGTAGATCGCTACGGACGCCCGCTCGTCTTGAGCGGAGATAGTCAACTCCGCATGAACTGCCTGGGGTTGGGCCAAGATCGACATGGTTCGCTTCCTAATCGGCCGTGGCGGCGAGGGCGCGCGGGAACAGGATGTTGTTCTCCTTGTGGACGTGCTGGTGCGTATCCGCCTCGAGCTCCCGCAAACCGTCCAGAAGCGCGCGGTGGGTGTTGCAGGCGCCGGCGCTCGGTTCGAATCCATCGGTCAGCTCTCGCATCTTGGCGAGATCGGCCCCGGCATCGTCGTGCTCCAAGAGCATCACGCTCACGGGGCCCGAGATACCGTGCACCGCGCCTCCTTCCTCAATCGCGCGAATAGCCGGGAAGAGGATGCGCTCCTCCTTCATCAAATGGCTCTCCATTTCCGAGCGGAAACCCTCGAAGAGGTCGCGCAGTTCGACGAGCCGCGCATCCTTCGGACCGTGTCGCTCCGCGACCTTGGCAGTGAGGCCGGACAGCCTGGGCAGTGCCTCCCGCAGGTACTCGTGATGGGTGGAGACGATGTGATCGCATAGCCGGTCCAGCGGCTCCGCCGTCAGGTCGGTCTCCGGCCGAGCGGACTTGGAGTCTTCCGTCGCCAGTTCTTCCAGGACGGCGGTTTCGCTGAGGTCCTTCGCGCGGCAAACTTCGGACAAGGCCCTCTTTCCCCCGCAGCAGTAGTCGATGCCCCAGCGTTCGAAGACGCGTGAGCGGGAAGGTTGCTCGGCCACGAGTTGGCCAACCGGTTGTTCGAGAAGTTCTGAGTTCATAGTTTCCATACAGGTTTCACCTGCCAAGTTGGAGGGTCTTGCTTTCGTCACGGGGGCGACCTAGATTCAGGATCGCCGCGAGAGGAATGAGCTTGGGTTCGACAAGCTGAGCGAGGGTCGCGTTGCGCAGCACTGAGAAGAAACCCTCCAGTGCCGAGACGAGCACACCTTTGAGCACACAAGCGGATTCGATGACGCAATCGCCTCCGTCCATCCCGAGGCACTCGACGAGGGCGTAATCCGGCTCCATGGTCTTCACGACCTCCTCGACCGTGATCTCGCTCGCGTCGCGGCCCAGAGAGAGACCGCCGCCGCGGCCGCGGCTCGAGGCGACCAGCCCGTTCGAGGCAAGCTTCGCCGCCACCCGCATCATGTGGCTCTGGGAGAGCCCCATCTTCTGCGTAATCTCCTGGATCGTCGCGGGTGAGCCTTGCTTCGCCGCAAGGTAGATCAGCATTCTCAAGGCGAGGTCGGTTTGGACGTTCAGTCGCATATGATGCACCGATTATACATGAATCTACTATTCATGTTTGTTTTCTCGTCGATTTTCTTTAGTCGCTTTTCGATCGCCTAGGCGAGCCGGTGTCGGCCCGATCGCCTAATAGTCTCGATGCGAGGTCTGGATTCCAGTCGCGGCTTCCCATCTCTGCTCGATTTCAGATTTCAAACCTCAAAGCTCAAATTCGCAATTCGGGTCACCGCTCACTACATGCCCGGCCCGTTCCCGGTCGCCGGGTGCCCGGACAGGTAAACTGAAATTCGTAATATCGTATAACGATAGTTTGCTTTCCCACCATGTTCCACCGCGCT
>DATJYD010000753.1:0-3293 GCA_035499755.1 Fimbriimonadaceae bacterium | reverse complement strand
GCTCTCCGGCTCGGCCTACGATCTGCGACTGATGAACGCCATGTTCGGCTGCTATGGATTCAAGATCAATCAGCTTGCCCGTTCGGAAGCCACTCACAAGGCGATCCTCGACAAGCTCGATCAGATAGGGAACACGGCGGCTGCCGGCGACGAAGTCGTCTTCTATTTCAGCGGACGCGGGTCCATCGCCCCGCCCACCGGTCAGCCCAAAGCCAAGACCAACCTCGAGCCGACTCTTGTCACGTACAACGGTCAAGCGGACGACGCCAGCTACGACATCCGCATGAGCGACCTCGAAGGGTGGGCCAAGAAGATCACCGACAAGGGCGCTCACGTCACGATCATCGTGGATGCCAGCTTTCAGTCGGCCGCCCGCGACGACTTCGGCCGCCCTTACAATCCGATGCCCCGCACGATCCAGCGGAAGTCGACGATGGACGGGCAAGTTCGCGATCTGCCCTACCTCGGCCCCGGCGTGTATCTCGCGGCAACCCCAAGCGGAGGCAGCGCCTACGAGTATCTGATCAACGCCTCCAAGGACACGTGGGACGGCGCCTTCACGGACATGTTCGCGAACGAAGCGATCAGCGAGATTCACAAAGGCGAAGTGCCCACCTATTCGGGCGTCATGAGGGAAGTTCAGGACTACTTCAAAGACAAGGTCCGGCAGGACTACATGCCCGGCCTCGCTCCCTACCCGTTCGCCCCGGAGTTGGTGGCGAAGGCCGACGTCTATGGCCAGCCGATGTTTGGGGGGCTGACTCCGACCGCGATTCCTCCGGCGCAGAAGGCCGAAGTCCAGCAGATCGACGAGGCCCATGAGAAGCAGATCGCCAAGCTGCGGATCGGCCTCAGCTTCCCCACCGTTCGCGGGCGCTCAGGATCGGGTGTGATTTCGCGGGATGCCGACGACATGCAGAAGGAGCGAGACCCCGCCATCGTCGACGCGATGACCAAGTACGTCGCCACGCACATCGCCGACGCCGAGGTCGAGCCGGCCGGAGCGCCGATCGACGTCGTCGTCTCCCTCACGCGGGAACCCGGCGGCGCCGCGATCGATGCCCGCATCGCAGGCGACGAGGTCGACGCGGCCCAGAATCTCCGCTTCACTGGGAGCAGTGTCGACGAACTGATGAAGGCGGGGCTCTCCGACCAACTTGAACGCAAGGCGTTCACCCAGAAGCTCTTCACCTTCGTCGATGCGAACAAGCCGACCTGGGCAAATGGCGACGCCTCGCTCACATCCGACAAGGACGCATACGCGCCCGGCGATCTCGTGGCTCTGCAATTCAAGGCATCCGGTCCGGCCCTTCTGTACGTCTTCGACCGCGACGACGCCGACGGAATCGTTCAGATCGGCTTTCCAGGCTACCGAGCGACCGACAATCTCCTGGCCGGCAGCAACGCGCCCCCTAATCCGCACGTCAACCCGAACTCGCCGACGGGCAAGATGCTGGTTCGCGCCCTCTTTGTCGAACCTTCGTCGGATGTGACCGTCCCGCCCATCGCGAAGGACTCCGATCAGGGCGCCGTCCTCGCCGGCCTCCTCGCCCAACTCCGAATCGTGGTCCCGGCGATCCAGTCCGGCAAGCTACGCTGGACCACCAAGGAATTGACGTTGACGATCGGTAGCTGACAATCGGCATCCCGCGATTGACGCTTGACCAAACCGAGGCGATGGGTTGGTAGTCTGACCCCGACTCAGCGGTGGATCGCCAAATCATCAATCGTGAGTCGCCAATCCCGACGTCATTTCGATTACCATATTGGGGAGGTTACGATGAGGAAGTTCTTGCTTGCCTGTTTGGCTGTCGGGCTCGTGCTGACAGCCGCCGCGGCTCCCGTTCAGGACAACCAGCAGAAGCTGAAAGACGCGATCGCGTGGCTGCACAAGATCGAGCCGCAGTTGTCGGCCGATGTGAAGGCCATGGTTCCGGACATCGAGTCCATTCTCGACCGGTATTACACGGACCCCGACTCGCTTCGCCAAAGCGAAAAGGACTTGGCGGAGGCATTTATCGCCACCATGCCCTCCAGCGGCGACGAACTGAGTGGCCGCGCATCTTCCGACGAGCGGATGAAGGACTTCGAGTCGCTCCTCGGCTCAACTCCCAAGAAGCCGGCGACTCCAACGACGCACACTCCGGCCAAACCCAAGCCGAAGATCCCCGGCATCAGCTCTCACCCGACCTTCTCCGCGGTTGATAAGACGGCGCCGGGAGGCAAGCATATCGGCGCGGTGATCGTCTCCATCGACGGCCGGAAGAAGACGGTCATCGAGATTCTGTCTACGGTTCCTAAGATGTCGCTCGCGGACCGAGCCCGGGTGATTGCAAATCGAATGCGCGGCCTCTCCGCCAAGAACCCGCTCTGGTGGACGACCGTGAAGCCGGGTTCGGCTAATGGCGAGGCGATCGTGCGAGCTGCCGGCGCCCCGATCCTCGTGACGGCGGACAAGCCGTTCGCCAACGAGTGCGGCATGTCCCCAGATCAGCTCGCCAAGCAGCTCGCGGTCAAGATCCGCACCACTTTCGATCCCAACAGCGGAGACGAGTTCGGGGGCCGGGATTTGACTCCAGACCAAATGCGCCAGGCCGCGATCGACCTTCGGCAGGAAGGAGACGACGTCTACTCCGACTCCCCGGCTCAAGCCGAAGACAAGTACAAGCAGGCGATCGAGAACGACGCGACTTACTTCGTTCCCTATCTGCGCCTCGCCGACCTCTACAAGGCTCAGAACAAGATCGATGCCGCAAAAGACATCCTGAATCAGGGCCTGAAGGTCGATGCGATTCAGGGCGACGAGCGATCTCAGCTCGAAGCAAAGCTAAAGTCTCTCGGGTAGGAGCGCGAGGTCTCGGCGTCTCGCCGAAAGAGGCCGCCTGAGGCGGCCTCTGGGCAGCGCATGACCGCTCTTCCTCCGACTATACGAATATGGCCACCGCCTGGGACTTCCTTCGACACCTGGACCACCACGTCCTCCAATGGATTCAGGTGTATCACGGTTGGACATATGGGATCTTCTTTCTCGTGCTCTTCTGTGAGACCGGTCTCGTCGTGACACCATTCCTTCCAGGAGACACGCTCCTCTTCGCAGCCGGGCTCTTCTCACGGCCCGGCGTCGACGGGTCCAGGGAGGGCCTGAACATCTGGCTCGTCCTCATGGTCATGACGCTCGCCCCCATCGCCGGCGATAACGTGAACTACTTTTTCGGCCGATGGCTCGGCCCGCGCCTCTTCCACAACCCGAACTCGCGCATTTTCAAGAAGGAAAACCTGGACCGAACGCACGC
>DATJYD010000752.1:0-2203 GCA_035499755.1 Fimbriimonadaceae bacterium | reverse complement strand
CGGGCGCGTCGCCCTCGTGAACCTGGGACTGGCGCTGTTCAATCTCATTCCTGCCTTCCCGATGGACGGCGGGCGTGTCCTGCGCGCCCTCCTCTGCTTCCGTCTGGACCGGGCGCGCGCCACGGCGATCGCGGCAAAGATCGGCCAAGCCATGGCTTTCGTCCTGGGATTTCTCGGACTGTTCGGCAATCCGATCCTCATTTTCATCGCCCTGTTCGTTTTCCTGGCGGCGACCCACGAAAACCTCGCCGTCGAACTCAGCGAAGCCACGAAAGGGGCCTTGATGTCGGATGCCACCATTACCCGCTTCGATGTGCTGAATGCCGCCTCGACCGTTGGCCAGGCCGCTGAAAAGCTCCTGTCGTCCACCCAGCGCGAGTTCCCGGTGACGGATGGCGCCGGGCAACTTCGCGGCGTGCTGACGCGGGACGGCATGATCAGGGCCTTGACCGACAGCGGCCCGGCGACTCCTGTCCTCGACGTCATGGAGCGCGACGTCGCCACCGTCAATCGCCGGGCGCCGCTGTCGGAAGCCCTCAAAGCCCTGCAGTCAGGCCATCAACCGCTGGTCGGCGTCGTCAACGACGAGAACCAGGTGGTCGGCATCGTTACCCTGGAGAACATCGCGGAGTACCTGATGGTCAACCATGCCACCCATGATTGGCGGCGGCCGAAGAAGGCGTTGACCTGAGTCAATGGATCGGCCGCGGCTACGCGCCATTGTCTCCGTCCTATCGTTCAGTGGAGGCGGATATGGTCGAGAACATCAACACCGCGCTCGAGCCTTTGAAGCAGGCCCTGGCGGCAAGCGGCAGGATCCCGATCATTCCCGAACCCGTCCTCGCACGCCAATTCCATGGCCTCAACCTGCACCAACTCGTGCAATTGACGGCAGCGCCCGCTCTCGCGGTGGTTTCCAGGGAGCTGGCAGCGAACGGATCGCACCGCGAGCGGTTCACCGTCGACGGAACCGACGAACAACGGTGTGACGTGGTCGGCCGACAGCTTGTGCTGGATGGCGCGAGTCCGCTCCACGCTGGCGACGTCCGCGAGGTCTGCATCTCCAGCGCCAATGGTGCCGGCAAGGCGTTCATGCGCGACCAAAGCGGCGTGGTTTACCGGCTCATCGACGGACAAGCCGCGGTCGATGAGGAACTGACGGAGCTGCTGCGCAGCAGCGGCAAGGGCCGTCTGAACCGAGGCGCGACTGAGAGCGCCGCGACAGGCGATGAAGGCCAGGCGCTGGTCCAGACGCTCGAAGAGATGCTGGAAGCATCGGCGGCGCTGCAGGCTCGCAATGGCATGGCTGCGCAAGCCATCGAACGGTTGATCGCGGCGAGCGGCCAGGCAGATTTGGCGACGGCCGTTGCCGCGCTGCCCCTCGAGGCCCTCGCGGCGACGTTCAAGGAAATCTTGATGGCGTCAGGGCAAGTTGCCCGGTTGGCAGACGCGATCACCGGCCGAACAAAGACGGTGCTTCAACTCGTCAGGGCGGCTGTTGAAGGGCCAGACCAGCCAGGCAATGCGCCGGCCATGCCTCTGAAGCAGGCTGACCGAGCAGAGCTACTCCCCTTCCCGCACGAGCCTTTTTGATGGCGGCGAGTCCAAGGAGGATGGCGCATGTGGAAGTTCATCCGGCGACTGAACATCCGCAAGCTGCGCGAGCGTCTATCCACCACGACGGACGCGGAGGAGCGTGCCCGGCTGACGAAGATCATCGCCGAAGAGGAAGCCAAGCTCCTAAAGGGCAGCGACAAACGCGACCCCGAGCTTCCCATCGATCGCTAACGCTTGTGCTTCCCGGAAGCTCTTGAGAGGACACCATGCAGCACGTCGCCTTGGTAACAGGAGGAACCCGCGGCATTGGGCATGCCATCTCGGTGGCTCTGAAAGAGGCGGGGCACACAGTGGCCGCCAACTACGTCGGCAACGACGATGCGGCCGGAAAATTCTCGGCTGAAACCGGCATCGCGACTTTCAAGTTCGATGTCGCGAGCTTCGAGGAATGCCAGGTCGGCATCAAGCGCATAGAGCAGGAATTCGGCCCGGTCGACATACTCGTGAACAACGCCGGTATTACAAGCGATGTCATGCTGCACAAGATGACGCCGGCGCAATGGCACAAGGTCATCGCAACCGATCTCGACTCTTGTTTCAATACCTGCCGCTTCGTGATCGAAGGCATGCGCGAGCGCGGCTTCGG
>DATJYD010000751.1:0-3866 GCA_035499755.1 Fimbriimonadaceae bacterium | reverse complement strand
ACCTGCGAGTTCGTTGCCGCCGCCTCCATCTGGTTCATGTTGAGGATGCTGTCCGGCCACAGGTCGTTCGAAGCGTTCATGTACACGATCACCGTCCACTTCGTGTGGGTGATGTTCTGAGCCTGCACGGTTATCAGGGCGGCGCCTTTGACTGAGGCGGCCGTGTTGGTCGCCTCAACGGAGCCCGGGCCGGCCGAAGTGCCGATCACGACGCCATTTTGGTCGGCCGTCGCCACCCCTCCCAGCGTCTGCCAATTGAAACCGGCGGGGGCGGTGAAGGTCGGAACGTGCTGAGCGGTTTCCGACGTCGCGTAGAACTGCTGCGAATGCTGGACCTGGATCGTGGCGCTAGAGGGGCTAAGGCGAACCTGGGTGACGGCGGGGCCGACAACCGTCGAATAGGACAGCGAACCGTGGACCGTGATCAGATCGTCGACCTGGCCGGTGATCGAGCCCTGTTCGGCCGGCGATGCGTAGAGGTCGACGTGAAGATGGTAGGTTCCGGAGGCGACCCCATAGATCTTGACCAGAGTCGTCGGCTTGTCGATCGAAGTCGAGTATTTCAGGACGTTGTTCTGGTCGAAAAGCTCGACCTGCTGGGACTGGCCGTCGACGCCTCCCGTCGGCGTCTTCCACTGAGTCTGGTAGCTCAACGCAGGGACGGACGTGCCGCCGCCTCCACAACCCGCAAGCAGCGCCGGAACGATAACGAACAGAACGGCTCTCAAGAACTGCAATTCTCCTCCAACCGATGCGCCTTATACCTGAACGACGCACGGCTTCGGGTTTTCATTCGCGGAAGGCCTCGCAACGCGATGCCTCAACGCCCCAACGCCCGACGCCATTCTCGTTCCTGGTCGTGACCGGCCCTGGGGCAGGGTGGCGTAACCTATGACGACATGACCTTACAACGAAGCGCGAGGCGCCGCGGTTGAGTCTGTACAAGCGGGCGATGCGGGATTATGCGCGGCGCCCCCGTCGCAGCCTGCACATCTTGGCCAAGCCGACCGGCGCCGTTTGCAACCTCGACTGCGCCTACTGCTTCTATCTCTCGAAGGAGGCGCTCTATCCGGGATCGCCCTTCCGGATGTCCGACGAAGTGCTCGAAGCGTACGTCCGGCAGCTTCTCGAAGCCCATGAGATGCCGGAGGTCCAGATCTCCTTCCAGGGCGGCGAGCCCACCCTCATGGGCATTCCCTTCTTCGAGCGCGCAGTCGAGATCGCCCACCGCTGCCGCAAGCCGAGCCAGTCGCTCTCCTTCAGCATCCAGACCAACGGAACACGCGTCGACGAGGAATGGTGCGCCTTCTTCAAGAAGCACGGCTTTCTCGTCGGCCTCAGCGTCGACGGGCCCAAGGACGCCCACGATGCCTACCGGGTGAACAAGGGCGGCAAAGGCACGTTCGACCGCGTTCTCGAAGCCTGGAAGCTCATGCGGTCGCAAGGCGTCGAAGTCAACGTGCTCTGCACCGTCCACGCCGCGAACCAAGATCGGGGATTGGAGGTGTACCGGTTCTTCCGGGACGATCTTGGGGCCGAGTTCGTCCAGTTCATTCCGATCGTCGAGCGCGCCAACGCCGAGAATCTCGAGATCGCCGAGCGGGGCTGGCACGATAAGCGGGGCGGAAATCGGCCCTTGTACGAGCAGACCGGCAGCCTGGTGACGAGCCGGTCCGTCGGTGCCGACGGCTACGGGCGCTTCCTCTGCGCGATCTTCGACGAATGGGTGCGGCGAGACGTCGGCAAGGTGTTCGTTCAGCTCTTCGACGTGACCCTCGGAGCCTATTTCGGGATGCATGCCCTGTGCGTGTTCGCTCCGACCTGCGGCCATGCGCCGGTTCTCGAACACAACGGAGACCTGTACGCGTGCGACCACTTCGTCGAACCGCGCTACCGGCTCGGCAACATCCTGGAGCAGCGGATCACGAGTCTCGTCGAGCTTCCCCAGCAGAAGCGGTTCGGCCGCGATAAGCGGGACACGTTGCCGAAGATGTGCCGGGAATGCGACGTGCTGTTCGCCTGCAATGGCGGCTGCCCGAAGGACCGGTTTGCCGCGACTCCGGACGGCGAGCCCGGCCTCAATTACCTGTGCCCAGGGCTCATGGCCTTCTTCCGGCACACGCGGCCACAGATGGAGCGGATGGCGGATCTGCTTCGACAGGGCAGGTTGGCGGCTGGGATCATGGAGTGTCGAGTTTAAAGCTTGGCCAGGCTTTCCAGGATCTTCATCGCACGGCGGCAAGAAGGCGGCTGAAGAACAGCTCGCGGAAACCCTCGGGATCGACATCGACCGCGACCTCGCAGTTGGGCTCTCCGTCGTCGAAGAAGGCGACGAGGCCCGATTCGAGATCGACTTCGGCCCTCATCGGTTCGAATTGAAGGAGGGAGGGCCGGATAACGGCGGCGACGGTGAGCGGGTCGTGCATCGGCGACTCCGACCGGCCGATGACTTCGAACCAGGCTTCGTGCATAGCGGCAAGTTCGCGGGCAAGCGGGGTGCCGAGGCCGCGCAGGCTGCGGACGTCGGCCCGCGTCATCCTCGTCCGCCGCGTCGCGTTGAGCCCGACCAGCCGCACGAACGCCCCGGATCGCAGGACCAATTGCAGAGCGAGGGGATCGCAGGAGGAATTGTGCTCGCGCTCGGCTGCTTCGAAGCCGAACCCGTTGAAGCTGGAGGCCATCGCATACACGGTCAGATCCCTGCGACGGGACTCGGGCAGACGGCGGAGGGCGAGCGCGACGTTCGTCAGTTGGCCGACCGCGACGATCGTCTCACACCCACGCTCATCGACCTGATCGGCGATCTCGACGTCGGCCGGGTCCCAGGCGCAGGAGGCGAAGTCGCGAAGGAGGATTCCCTTGCCCTCGTTTCCGCGCCAGCCGGGAGGGATCGTTCCGTCGAGCGAGCGCCTCGCGCCTTGGGAGACGTGGGCGCCGTGGGTTAGGAGGTAGAGGATGCGCTCGGCGATCCGCGCACGCAGACTTACCTCGTTGTTGACGATGGTGACGGAGCGCAAATCGAGTTCAGGCGACGTCGCCGCGAGAACGAGGGCGTAGGCGTCGTCGACGTCGGTGCCGATATCGGTGTCGAGGATGATCGGATGCAACCCTTCTGTTTCTGGATTGTAGATTATGGAATCGCCGCTGGTCGTCGGGGTCTGGATCGGAGGTCCTTCGCTGCAGAGCAGCGCAACCATCGCCAATACGCCTGTCATTCTCATGAACCGCATATCCCTCCAACATACTCCCGCTGGGGTGCCGCTCGAGCGCCGAGCCATGGCCGGCCCGGCGCCCTCAAGTGGCCAGTTTCCTATTTGAGCCAGATCTCGAACGGGAGCCCGTCCTGAATGTCACACGCGATCGTCGCTACCGGGTGGTTGTCGATGCTGAACGTGGCTCCGAAGTCACCGCAACGATCATTGTCTTGCCCTGTGCCGCTGAGGCGATACCCCCAGTTGGTTACCTTGGCATCGGCAGGAACACCGAGCTTGGTGGCCAGACGGCGCACCAGGTTCTTGGCCGCATCCTCGCTGCATGCGACGGCCCCCGTGCGCCCTAATCCCCGATAGAGCTGGTCGATCCGTTGGGCATTGTGAAACGACGTTACCTTTCCACTCGTCGAGTCGACGTCGATCCTGTACAGGGGCCCGGACAGGTGCCACGTCCGGATGCCCCTCACGTAGTTGTTCAAGACTGCGGTCGCGGCGGTCCAGTCCGGCCGTGGTTGGCCGATGGTGTCGAGAAATGCGTTGGCGTTAACGGTGGCAGTCTGGACCGGGATGTCCGTGGGACCGGGCGTCAACCCGCGATCCACCACGCGCTGGCCTGCCGCCAGCACCGACGCTAGGATACACAGACATACTGCA
>DATJYD010000750.1:0-2368 GCA_035499755.1 Fimbriimonadaceae bacterium | reverse complement strand
CGCGTCGAGATCTCCCATCTCCTCCTCGAACTTCTCCATCATCAGCGTCCGCGCGCGCTGCATCTGCAGATACTCCGGCGCGGGTACGTAGCGCGCGGCGCGGAACGTCTCCGGCCATGGCGAGTTCGTCAGTTCTCGGATCTGCTCGCCGAGGGTGAAGGCGTCGAACGCCGAGGAGGATTCGACGTTCAGGATGTTGAGCACGCCGTCCGGCACCGGGGTGAATCGAACCGGCTTCAGTTGAACGCCCGCCTTCTTCAGGGCGGTCAGGGCCGGGTCCTTGTCGATCTGGGAAAGATCGTTCAGATCCGCGCTTTGGCCAACCGAATAGCCGACCTTCAGCTTCTTCGGATCGATCTTCGCCGGCCAAACGAAGGAGCGAGCCGCCGCGCTCGGGTCGAGAGGATCGGCGCCGCAGATCGTGCCCATCACGATCGCGCAATCCTCGGCTTGGCGGCAGAGCGCGCCGACCTTGTCCATCGTGTAGCTGAGGGCCATCCCGCCGTGACGGCTCACCCGGCCGTAGGTGGGGCGGAGGCCGGTGATGCGGCAGCGAGTCGAAGGCGAGATCACGCTGCCGAGAGTTTCCGTGCCGATGGCGAAGCCGACGAGCCCGGCCGCCGTGGATGCCGCCGAGCCCGCGCTGGAGCCGCTCGATCCCTGGGCGGGGTTGAACGGGTTCTTGGTCTGGCCGCGAAACCAGACGTCGCCGAGGGCGAGCGCGCCCATGCTCAGCTTGGCGAGGAGGATCGCCCCGGCCGCGTCGAGCTTCTGGACAACGGTCGCGTCGTAGTCGAAGCTTTGGTTCTCGAAGGTGTTCGCGCCCCAGGTCGTCGGATAGCCCTTCACCGCGAAGAGGTCCTTGATGCCGTACGGGATGCCGTGAAGCGGGCCTCGGTAGTGGCCGTCGGCGATCTCCTTCTCGGCTTGGGCTGCGGACTTGCGGGCGCGGTCCTCGCAGAGGGTGACGACGCAGAGCAGCTTGTCGCCGTATTGGCGGAGCCTGCCCAGATACAACTCGCTGAGCCGGACGGGGGAAAGCTGCTTCGTGCGGATCAACGCGGCGAGGGCGGGGATCGGCAGGTAGGCGAGATCCTCGTCGGACAGCTTCTTGATATCGAGACCACCGACGCTTTCCGGCCTGAGGTCGATCTTGGGGCGGTCTTCGGAGCCGCCTCCGATGGGGGTGAAGAGCGTGCGCGGCTCGACCGTGTAGTCGATCGGGAGCTTGCGGACGGCCTCGAACCCGCGCCGGCCGGCCTGCACCGTGCGCAGGATCTGCTTGCGCTCGTCGTCGGTGAAGCTGATTCCGGCGACCTTCTCAAAACCCTTGAGGTCGTCCAGGGTGATCGCCTCGGATTCCTGAACTGGTTCGGTTTGCGCCCACGCGATCGGCGTCGCGGCGGACGCGCCGGCGAGAATGAGCGACTTGAGCAGTTCCTTGCGCGTGAGCATGATCCATTCTAGCCAGAATGCCGAACGCTCCCCTCGCGCTTCTGGACAGGCTAGGCGGGGGCGGTTTCCGCCAATCTGGAGTCTCTAGCCGGACGCAGGCATAATGAAGCCAAGCCTCCATGCCGCGACCGAACCTCATCTACGTCCTCGCCGATCAGCTTCGCGCGCAGTCCGTCGGCTATCTCGGAGACGGCAAGGCTCACACGCCCAATATCGACAGCCTCGCCGCGGAGTCCGTCAGCTTCACGAACGCGGTCAGTGTCGCCGCCGTCTGCGCGCCTTACCGGAACAGCCTCTTCACCGGCAAGTTCGTCTCCAGCACCGGCATGGTCATCAACGAGATCCGGGCGATGCCCGACCCCGACGCGATCGGCCATGTCCTGACCGGCAACGGCTACAACACCGGCTATATCGGCAAGTGGCACCTCTACGGCAAGGACCACACTCCGCCCGAGCAGTTCACGCCGAAGGGCCCGTACCGGCTGGGCTGGGATGGATACTGGGCCGCCAACAACTTCAACCACGAGTACTTCGAGGGCTTCTACTACGAAGACACGCCGGAGCGGATCGAGATCGACGGTTACGAGCCCGACGTCCAGACCGACATGGCGATCCGGTTCCTGCGCGGCGCCAAGGATCGGGACGAGCCCTTCGCGCTCATGCTCAATTACGGCACGCCCCACGATCCCTGGGAGTGGTGGAACTGCCCGGAGGAATGGAACCGGCTCTTCCGAGACGTCGAGATGCCCGATCCGCCGAACTACGAGGACGGCTCGGCCGAGTTCTGGGATCCGCGCTTCGACCGCGACTGGTATCTGCGAGAATGGAAGCCCAACCGCTTCCAATACCGGCAGGTCTATTACGCGATGACCGCCAACCTCGATTGGAACCTGGGCCGTTTGCTGCGGGCGGT
>DATJYD010000749.1:0-2290 GCA_035499755.1 Fimbriimonadaceae bacterium | reverse complement strand
GACGTATTGCCGACGAGCTGGATCTGCCCGACCTCGAAGCCCGGCAGAAGCCCGCAGGCGATCGCGCTTCCGAGATCGAGATGCATGCCGAATCCGCCCGCGAGGTAGAGCGTCTTGACGTCGGCCGGCGAAAGGCGGTGCCGGCTTAGAAGCGTGAGGATTCCCGCGGCAACCGCGGCCTTGGCCTGCAGGAGCTTCGCCACGTCGGACTCGGTGACGAGGATGGGCCGGTTGCCTTGTCCCTTGGCGATTTGCAGGGCCTTGCCGCTTGGAGTGTCGAGGTACTGAGGCGCTGGGGCGCTAAGGGGTTGCGGGGTCGAGGTGCTATGGCATCGATTGCTGGAAAAGCGGCCGGTTGAGGTGAGGAGCCCGGCTCGGCGGCCTTCGGCGAGCAGGTCGACATAGGCGGAGCCGCAGATGCCGGCGGGACGGCCGTGGGTTCCGATCCGTTCCCATTTCAGTTCCGCCCCTTGCTCAGAGGGAGCGAACCGAATGTGGGAGATCGCGCCGTCTCCGGCTCGGATGCCGCAGGTGAGCCCGGAGCCTTCGAACGCCGGCCCGGCAGCGGTAGCGCAGCCGGAAACGTGGTTTCCGAAGCGAAGCAGGATCTCGCCGTTGGTGCCGACATCCACGAGGAGGCTCGGGCCTTCGTCGTAGAGCAGGCCGGATGCGAACAGCCCGGCCGTGAGATCGGCTCCGATATAGGCGGCGATCGACGGCAGGAGGACGACCGGGGCGTCCGGCGGCTCCAAGCCGATCGAGCCGGCCGGGAATGGTTGCCGTTCGAGAAACCGCGGCGTGAACGGGGCGTGCCCCATCGGGGAGGGATCTTCGCCGGTAAAGAGGTGAAGCATCGTCGTGTTGCCGGCGATGGCGAAGCAGGCAATTCGCGCGGGATCGATGCCGGCTTCGGCGATGAGCGGCTGGATCGTTTCGGATACGATCGCGCGCTGGAGTTGGGCGAGCATCGCCGGTTCGGTCGAACAGAGATTGATCCGAGTCAGCACGTCGTCGCCGAAGTGCATCTGCTTGTTGAACCCTGAGGCTTTGCCGTCCAGAGCGCCGGTGGCGAGGTCGATGGCTTGGAGGGCGACGGTCGTGGTGCCGATGTCGATCGCGATACCGATTCCACCGGCGGCGATGGGATCTCGAGCGTAGGGAACGTTGACCCGATAGCTGTCCAGCACCTGCGGGGCATAGGTGAGTCGGGCCCGCTCGGGGACGCGGATGACGAGGGTCTCGCCAGCCGGCCGGTACTGGCAGGCACGGAACTCCTCCGGTGCCGGGGGATTGGGGAGAGCTGAGGTATCGAGGTGTTGGGGTATTGCGGTATTGGGCTCGGGCGTTGAATTTTCTCGGCGTTGGGGCGTTTGCGCTTGGAGAAGGGCCGCGTCGTTCAGATTCGCGACGGCTCCTTCGATCAACTCGATCGTGCAGCCGGCGCACATGTCTCGTTCGCCGCAGCGAGTGTTGAGGGGCAGGTTCGAGGATCTCAGGATCTCGCTGAGCCGGCGCTCGGCATGATCCGGCGGCAGGACGAGGGTCTCGATCGAATCCGGAAACTGGATCTCAATGCGCATCGGCGGGCGCGGCCTCCAAGACGCGGTCGTCGGCGGTGAGCCTCAGTGTCTGCCCCGGCTCGAGGATGAGGAACCGCTCCTCGTCCCATTCGCATTCGAGGAGGGCCTTGAGGAGTTCGGGGTCGCCCTTCTGATGGTCGAACGCCCACCCCAGCCAGCGCGCGCAGCCGCGAGTGAACTCTATGTCTTGCTCGGTGGCGCCCGGCCCCATGTCCACATAGGTGGCTCGGTCGTAGGAGGTGAACCAGTGCTGCTCTGTCTCCATGAGGAACTCGGCGTTGTCCTCGCCATATTTGGCAACGTATTCCTCCTTCAGGACGCGGTAGCGCTCCTCGCCGGGCGGCAGATGATGCCGATTCCAACCCGGGCTGTACCAATAGGTGCCGGGCGCCTGGCGAACGTAGTCGGCGTACCGCTCCTTGCTGCCGAGGAGAAGGGTGATGCAGTCGTGAGCGCGAGCTACCACGAGCTTCGCCATGCGCGTGCGAACGCCTTCGGTGCCCCGGCTGCAAAGGCCGTAGCCGATCACGATAGCTTCGGGGCAGACTGCTTTTTCCACCTCGTCGATGGCATTCTGAAGCTCCTTGCGCAGGCGGTCGGGCTCGTTGTGAAGGCCTTGCGGGAGTTTGACGATGCGGACGATGTGAGGGCAGTCTTGGGCGAAATGCTCGATCTCGTCTTCGAGCACCAGGCACGTAATGACAGCGGTC
>DATJYD010000748.1:0-5194 GCA_035499755.1 Fimbriimonadaceae bacterium | reverse complement strand
AAACCGACGTGGCCGGCCGGGTCGGGCCTTGTGTCGACTCCGCGCAACAAGAGCAGAGCCTTGACCTGCGAGGCGAATCGGAGAGTGCCACCGTCGTCCGAGACGTAGAGCGGCTTGATCCCCATCGGTCCGCGGGCGAGGACAAGGTGGCGTTCCGCCGAGTCCCAGATCGCGATCCCGAACATACCCCGAAGCTTCGAGAACATGGCGGTCCCGTACCTCGCGTACATCGCCAGGATCACCTCGGTGTCCGAAGTCGATTCGAAGGGATAGCCTTTGCTTTCAAGATCGGAGCGCAGCTCGCGATAGTTGTAGATCTCGCCCTTGGCCACGATCGTGAATCGGCCATCAGGTGATCGCATCGGCTGATTGCCGCGCGGTGTGAGATCGATGATCGAAAGCCTCCGGTGGCCAAACCCGACCCTCCCGTCGTCGGACAGCCAAAGGCCGGCCGCATCCGGCCCTCTCATTGCCATCGAGTCCCGAACGCGAACGATCTCGTCCTTCTCGACCGCAGGCGCGTTCGAACGATACGCCAAAACTCCATTGATTCCGCACATGCGGTGGTGCCAACCCCCAGTTTGTTATGCTCGAAGCACATTCCCTGCCATTGCAGCCCTTCGGCCGTTTGGAGACGCCTCGAGCACTGGCATCCTTCGGCTTGCGACGGGGCCACCCCTCCCATAATCTCGTCAAGGACCGCCTACAGCATCGACGCTCTCCGGCGCCGTCAGCCGTGTCAGTCTCAATGGCGATGAATTTCGATTCTGGTTAGGTGGGGGACAACCCGGCCGAAGGAGAATAGAACCAAGCTTGGCAGTGGTTAATCGACGTATCCTACCTCACGAAGAAAGTACTTGAGGTCAGCATCTAGAATCTTGACGGACCGGGCCGGAACGCCCGCGTACAAAACGAGTTCCTCGACATACGATTTGTTCAAAACGGACCCCGCCCCCAGAACGCAGCGGCTTGGCAGCCTGGAACCGCCCAGAACGACGCATGAAGTCCCCACGAACGCGTAGTCGCCGATCTCGATCGGTTTGGAGCTTTGCCGGGAAGCGCCGAGATCGATGCTGTGGGTGAGGAAAACCGACCGGAACCCTGCTACCGTCGTGAACTTGCCGATCCGGATCGGGCTCGTGCAGTCCAAGATGTGCCGGTTCGTGATCGCTGAGTGATCTCCTAAGATCAAGGATGGAATCCGACCGATATCGCACGCGAAGTGGACTGGGTGCCCTGCCGGAAACCCAGTAATCCAATTGAGCTTCCCTATAGAGGCCCAATCTCCCAGTTCCAGCAGTTCGAGGCCCTTGCACAGCGTCAGATTCCCAATGGACGCGCGCCGTCCCATGACTAGTTTCTTCGGTCTGACCCAGGCAAAGCCAATCCTCGCCTCGGGATGGATCCGATACCCATACAGCCATCCGAGGAGGATTCTCCGGAGCGGCCAAGGCCAGACAAAGGTGGTTGCAAAGAGAATGGCCGAGCCGGCGTGCCGGAAGGCGCGTATCAGCCTCACGAAGCCACTCTCGCATAGACTTCGCTGTAGCCCTGACACATGTTTTCGGCGCTAAAGCGGGTCGCGTTCACGTACCCTCTAGAGACGAGCGAACCCAGGGTTTCGACGGACTTGGCGATGTCGTTCGCCGATCCCTCGATATCGCCTGGGTCGATGAAGATCGCTGCCTCTCCCGCGACTTCCATCATGGGCTCGCCCCGCGTCGTGATCACCGGGCAGCCACAAGCCTGGGCCTCGATGATCGGGAGCCCGAAACCCTCGTAAAGCGAAGGGTAGAGGAGGGCCGTGGCCGACGAGTAGAGCATCATGATCTGCCGGTCTGTCGGTCGAACGACGAGATGGACGTCTCCGGGAGCATCGAGCGCGCGAATGGCTTGCAGGACTGGGTCCCCAGGCTGAGCGCCTGCCATCACCAGGTGATGGTCCTTCGTTTGCTCTCGCTTCTTCAGCGCTCCGAATATCTCCACGAGCCCCTTTCGGTTCTTGTTCTCCTGGTTTCCCCCAACGTGCAGAAACCAAGGCGCCCCGACGGGAATGCCGAAGTTTCGGAGCTCGGCCTCGACACCGGTCGACACTCTCTGGCTCGGACGATAGAAGCCGTTGAGCACGAGGGAGCACCGGGACTCCGGGACCCCGGCTAGGTCGATCACGTCCCGGCGAGTCGCGCCGCTAACCGCGACCACATGTCGTGAGCCGCGGAGGTTGTTGAGAATCGAGTGCTGGTAACGCTTCGCCGGATAGGAGAGCGGCCAGTTCGGTATGAGGCCGAGAGCGGCTTTCGCGACGATGAGATCGTGGCAGGTGATCACATGAGGTCGATCCCGAACCACCCGCCCATATGAAGCATAGCCATGCTCCGCGATATGGATTAGATCGTATTGGGAGGCAAGACGCTTAAGAGCTCGCGGAAACAAGACGAACTTGTCGATGAATAGTGCCCGGCGCCCCAGCATTGGCTTAAGCGCTTTTCCAAACCTTGTCGGATTCGGTGAGCACGAAGATACGTCGTGCCCCAAGGGGGCCAATCCGGCCATCAATGTCGACACAAAGGCAGGGATGCTGACTTGCCCATCTGGCGCATAGGGTCCCACAATCAGAACTCTCACTGCACGCTCGCTGTGCCCACCTCGGGTGCGCGCTTCCGCATGGCCGTGAGGCACAGCCCTCCTCCAAACGCGGCGAAGCCCAGCTCCGTCGGCTGCCCCCATTGTCCGCTCACGATCAAGAAACCACAAGCTCCCAACATCAACATCGGCAGCATGGTCCCGGACCGCGCGCATTTCAGACATATGAGCAACAGCCATACTGCTAGGCCAACGCGAAATGCCAGGTATGTGAGGCCGACCAAGGGACCCATCTCCAAAACGACCCGAGCAGACTCCTGCTCACCAAAGAACGTGCCCTGCTTCTCCGTCAAGGCACCGCCGGCATTCGTTCCCATTCCCAACCCAACGCCCGTCTCGCCGGCTCGCGGTACAGCTTCAATGCCCGCGATAAAGTCTCCGAAAGCCCGATTCAAAAAGCCGCTCAACCCACCCTCTCCTTGGCCGGCGTTTGAGATGCGATTTGAAAACACCTGGGTTCCCTCGTCGAATACGGGGAGTTGGCTAACGAAGAACAACGCGATCCCAATCACGATTCCGAACTTCACCAATCCCGTGACAGCCTTGGGACGGGCGAGTATTACCGCTAGAGCTCCCGCCAAGACGACTGTCGCGGCCATCGAAAGGGCGGATCGGCTGATCGAAACGGCCAGCGCAAGGCAGGTAGCAGCCGAAGCGAGCATGACCAGCGTCTTCGAGTACCTCCCTCTCTGGAACTGGTCGTACAACAAAAAGGCGACCACGAAGGCATAGAATAGGGCGGGTCCCTCAACGTAAGAAAAGGTCCCGGGTGGGCGGATCTTTCCTGCGGTGCCCGCGTCAATCTGCTTGAACTGCATATCCAAGCCACGATTGAGCCAAGAATCTGGTCCGGCCCTGAACTGAATCGCCATGAGGATCGCGATCGGAATGCTCAGCAGAAGAAACCACCTCCCAATCGCAACAACGTCGTTCTCATCCATGACCCGCTGCATAAGAAACATCAGGGGGACATGAAAAAAGCAGGCTCGGAACCCGAACAGCACGACCATCGGAGCGTGAGGAATCGTCATGAACCCCAGAACCAGAGCGATCGCACCAAGTAGCCAAAGCATCATCACGTACCGGTTCCACGGAAAGACGCCGGATAAGAGCGCGATGACATAGACCGCGATCAGGACGGGATCGCGCACGACCAGAAGGGCGTTCGAGGCGCTGGGAAGCAGCATCCGCAGAAATCCCTCGAAGATCAGCAGAAAGAAGTAGACCCAGATGAGGCTCCGAATCGCCTTGATGTTGCCGTAACGAGGAATCGCCGGAGCAATGGCCATCGCGCTCATTGGTGCACCACCCCGACGGGAGAGACGACTTCGACCAGCAATCTGCGGTAACGATCCCAGGAGTTCGCCTCAGCCGTCGCCAAGGCCTGCCTCCTCATATCTATAAGGCGGTCATGGTCCCTCGACAACTCCTCCAGGGCTCCTCTTACCGCCTCCGAGGATCGGATTGGAACCACGTAACCGTTGACCCCGTCCCGGATGATCCCGCCCGCACCTGAATTGGGAGTCGTGATTGGGACGAGCCCTTGAGAAAGAGCTTCCATCAGCACATTCGCTAGGCCCTCGAATAACGTCGGAAAGACAAAGACATCGTGAGCCCGCATTTCTTCGAGAACGCGAGGTCGGGGGACAGAACCCAAGTAGCGGTGTTCACGCAATCCTGACTCCAATGGAGGGCACGGCATCCCGGGCTTCGGTCCGATTAGGGTCAGTTCCACGCTCAGCCCCCGCACGGCTTCCAGAAGGTAGGGCACTCCCTTTCGAGCCCCTAGGCTTCCCACAAAGAGCACCTTCAGGGGTCCGTTGCGCGGCCCGGCCCGGATCTCCGCCGGGGCGGGACAACCGTAGTTCACGACGTTCACGCGAGCCGAAACGCCAGGGCACTCAACGATGGAGTCCGCCACGAATTGGCTCGGAACCACGATTGTCCCTGCCAAACGAAGTTCCTCGTCCTTTCGAGCAAGCTTCTCATCCGAGTCCTGGAGACCCTCGAGCGTTCCGGCCCACTCGGGGTTTAGTTCAGCCTCCTCTTTGAAAAGACGCCGCCCCAACCTCCAATGTCCGATCGGAAGCTCGTAGATTCGTTCTGCTCCGCAATCCCGAGCCGCAAGAAAGCTGTCGAAAGCTCCGTCTTCGTATGCGTACACGGCATCGATACCGCCCCTTCTCAGGCGTTTGGCAACTCTGGCGTCGAGCCCCCTGATGACTGCGTCGGTGCTGAACCTTCCGGTTTCATGTCGCACCAGACTGCGCCAACCGGCTCTGGAAGCCGTCAACCTCGCTGCCTCGAGAACCGGATAACGCCGCGTTTTCGAAAGAATGTCCTCCTCGTAGCTTCTCCGACGCAACTCGACCCTCAGCGATTGGGGAAGGAACGCATCCCAAGAGGATTCCGGAACGCGGGCAATGCTCGTCCAGTATTCGGCTAGCAACCCAGCGTCTTCGAACGCGCGTAAAGCTTGTCTCACGAACTGGCTACCAACCGGATGAGTCAGCAGCAGCTTCACCGAATCGCCTCCTCGAGCACCACCAAG
>DATJYD010000747.1:0-3408 GCA_035499755.1 Fimbriimonadaceae bacterium | reverse complement strand
GACAGCACGACAACTCAGCAGCCCAACACTCTGTGGTCCCTCGCCGGGTCGGCCAACCACAAGCTGAAAGGAGGCGAGTTGCAGCTCGACATCACCCTGAAGCGAGGCGATCTGGAGGCGACCCATACCTATGTCGTCTATCCCGATTCCAGCATCGTTCGGGAATGGACCAGCTTCCACAACCTCGGCTCCGACTCCGTCACGCTCGAAAACCCGACCTTTCTCGAACTCACCTTGGCCAAAGCGCCCGAGCTGAACTGGATCACCGGCGCCGACGACCGGCCGGAAAGCTGGCATCTGAAGACCGAAGCCCTCGCCAAAGAACGCAAGTTCGACTCCTACGATCCTTTCCCGCTGACCGAGAGCGAGCGCACATTCCCCGGCGACGGCATCGACGCGAAGATCCTCCTGAACGATCGCCAGATCTGGCCCGCCTCCGGCTGGCAGTATGTCGCCAACGCCACGGTGACCGTACCCGTCGACATCCAAGCCGACGTCGAGCAGGGAGACAAGCTGGTGTTTCTCGTCGACATGCACGGCAACATCAACTACGACACCACCGCCTTCGACCCCACCATCTCCTACGACGACGGAACCAAGCACACAGCCTCGGAGGAGTTTAGCGACGAACAGGGGCGCAATGGCTGGCGCTATCAGTATCTGGAGAGCGGCAAGTACGTCGATCTCGTGTACTACTCCGACCGCAAGCAATGGCGCAAAGAGCACGACAACCCGACCGGCACGCCGTTCGTCGGGGTCGGAAACCAGCACCCCGATCACGGTCAGGAAGCGGCCCGGATCTGGACCGTGCCTAGGGGCGGCCATGTGAGAATCACTGCCTCGGTCTGCAACACCGGCAATGAGCAGAACGGAGGCGGGTACGGATTCCGGATGGGCTCCGACAGCTACGCGCCTTGGTATTCGCTCTACGACCCCGCAAGCGGCCAAGGGCTGTTCATCGGCTGGGACTACTTCGGGCATTGGACTTCCTCGTTCGCTCCCGGACCGAAGGGCGTCCGAGCTCAGCTTGCCTTGGCCGGCTATCACGGAACCCTCCAGCCCGGTCAGAGTGTCACCACCCCTAAGGCCTTCACCGGCCTCTACCGCGACGATCTCGACAATGCCGGCAACGAATGCCTGGACTGGCAATACCGCTATCTCTGGGATTACACGCGCGACAAGTGGTTTCCCGCCGTCCGCATGCTCGGCTACTGGTGGAAGGGAACGAGCTGGGGGAGTTCGTCCTGGGTCGGCGGCGAGCCCGACTACCGGAGCGCCTTCCTTAAGGTCTTCCGCACCGCCGATCTCATGCGCGCCATCGGGGCCGACGTTTACCATCGAGATTGGGGGTGGTGGGATCGAGCCGGCGACTGGGACGGGCCCGACTTCCGCACGATGGGCGAATATCTCGGCAAATATGGGATGGGGCAGCTCATCTACGCCTTCTTGTACACCGTCGACCGCGACTCGAAAGTCGCCAAGGAGCATCCCGACTGGCTGGTCGGCGGCAACACCCTCGATATGTCTCGTCCCGAGGTCGTCGACTTCATGGTCGATCAACTCGACGGGTTCTATCGGAAGTGGGGCGTCTTCGAATGGCGCAACGACAGCACCGCGAACGCTCCCAACCGGGGTGACGACACCGTCCTGCTCGGCCAGGACGAGGGCTTCCGCGAAGTCCTGAAACGCTTCCTCGACAAGCATCCGGATTGCGCCTTCCAAGCCGTCAACGGAGGTGGTCGCGGAGCCGGCTACGACTACGCAAGGTACGCCTCCACCATTCAGTTCAGCGACGGCGCGATCGGGCTCCTGAGGAACTACTGGGCGACCTTGCTCCTCCCGCCCGACAAGACCAACGACAACCCCGACCAGTTCGACCCCAACGACTATGAGATCGCGCGCTACCGCGGGCTGTTGGTGGGGAACTTCGACATGACCGGCGACACCTGGGATCCGGCGAAGTTAGAGGGGATCCGGGTGATGATCGAC
Organism: Fimbriimonadaceae bacterium; assembly: GCA_035499755.1. GTDB lineage: Bacteria > Armatimonadota > Fimbriimonadia > Fimbriimonadales > Fimbriimonadaceae > JAEVZK01. The sequence goes on along the minus strand of DATJYD010000747.1, from coordinate 1,419 downwards.
ATCTACCATTACTTGGAACACGAGGGCGTTGTCGGCCGCTGGGTGCGCGTTTTCCGGCCCGTCGTCGAGGGCGACGATCCGACGATGTACTTCCAGCGTATGAGTGGCGATGGCAAGCGGGGGATCGTGATTCCGAAGCACATCGCGCCGGGACCCGTGACGATCAAGCCGAAGGGGCTTGCGCCGGATGAGCACTACTTCGTGAGCTACCAGGAAACCGCCGCGACCGAATCCCGCACCGGCGCGGATCTGATGGCCAACGGCATCCACTTCGACCGCATGCCCGCCGGCGAGCTGATCTACCTCAACTTGCCCCTCCATCCGGGAAGCAAGCTGGACGTGCACCCGCCCGACGCCCCCGCCGACGTGACCAAGCGGGAAGCCGAGAACATGGGCTTTCCCGGCGTCGAGCTCCGATGGAAGCCGGGCCACGACGACAATTGGATCTCCTACTACGAGATCTTCCGGGACGGCAAGTCGATCGACAAGGTCGCCCACGGCACGTTCTACTTCGACCACGCCGCTGGAGCCGATCCTGCCGCGCGCTACGACGTGCGCACCGTCGACGGAGCCGGCAACACCTCGCCCCTGGCTCGAGCCTCTGGCCATGAGGGTCCGGAGGCGACCATTATCGACGACACCCATGTCGCCTATCGCGGCCGCTGGCAACATCCGACCGGACTCCTGCCCGCCAACGGCGGCACGGTCTCGTTCTCGAACGCCAAGGGCGCCTACGCCGAAGTCTCCTTCGACGGCAATGAAGCGCGCTGGTATTCCAAGATGGGCGCAGACTGCGGCAAGGCCGCGATCAGCGTGGACGGCGGTCCGCCCGAGATCGTCGACACCTACGACGCGGACGACGTCTGGGGCGTCTGCCTCTGGTCCAAGAAGCTGGGACCGGGCCACCATACGCTGCGGTTCGAGGTTCTCGGCGAGCACAATCCGAGATCGTCCGGCGACGCCGTGTACCTAGACGGCCTTCAGGTTCGCTAGCCTGCCGAAGAGAGTAGCGGCAGGGCTTGCCCTGCGAAGTTCGATGACGCCGAAGCCGTCATCCTGAGCCCGAGGCGAGCCGTGCCGCGCCCCCCCAGTTCAACCTCGTTCAATTTCAAATCTCATGACGCTGCTTTGAAAATAGCGTGACGCCACTGGGAGCGCCGGATCTATCCGGCTCCGGGAGCCTGCAGTCGCCACCCAGCCCAGTTTTCATCCGCGGTCGTGAGCGCAGTTCATATCGGCAACTGCTAAAAGCAGCGGCGCTCCTCCTCAGATGTGAAAATAGCGTGACGCCACTGGGAGCGCCGGATTTATCCGGCTCCGGGAGCCTGCAATCGCCACCCAGCCCAGTTTCATCCCCGGTCGAGAGCGCAGTTCATGTCGGCAACTGCTAAAAAGCAGCGGCGCTCCTCCTCAGATGTG
>DATJYD010000746.1:0-3248 GCA_035499755.1 Fimbriimonadaceae bacterium | reverse complement strand
ACTATCGTAACTTCGCGGAACGGCTTGATCCCTTCGGAGTTCGCATCGGCCTTCTCAACCGCTACACCCATGCCGACAACCGGCGCGTCGAACTCGACAAGCTGAAGAAGGGCGATCTCGACATCGTCATCGGCACGCATTCCCTGCTTGGCCAAGGCATCGAGTTCAAGAACCTCGGCCTGACCGTCGTGGACGAGGAGCAGAAGTTCGGGGTGAAGCAGAAGGAGATGCTCAAGAAGCTGCGCACGGAGGTCGACGTGCTCACCCTCAGCGCGACTCCGATCCCCCGCACCCTCAGCATGGCCCTGATGGATATCCGCCAGATGTCCCTCATCAACGATCCCCCGCCCGGACGGCTGCCGATTCGCACCTTCGTCCGGCCCTATGCGGCCGACGTCGTGCGCGAGGCGATCCTGCGCGAACTGGCGCGGGGCGGCCAGGTGTTCTATGTCTACAATCGGGTGGAGTCGATCGGCCACATCGCGGAGAAACTGCGGAGCCTCGTACCGACTGCTCGCATCGGCGTCGCCCACGGTCAGATGAACGAGCGGGAGATCGAGCCGATTATGATCGGATTCATCAAGGGAGAACTCGACGTCCTGCTTTCGACCACGATCATCGAGTCCGGGCTCGATATCCCCAACGTCAATACGCTCATCGTCGAGCAAGCCGACCGCCTCGGGCTTGCCCAGCTCTACCAGCTTCGCGGCCGGGTTGGGCGATCGGACAGGCAGGCCTACGCCTATCTGCTCTATGCGAGCGGCAAGGAACTGAATGAGGGAGCGATGGCGCGGCTACAGGCTCTCCAGGAGTTCTCGACCCTCGGCTCGGGCTACTCGCTCGCCTTTCGCGACCTCCAGATTCGCGGGGCGGGCGAGCTGCTCGGGGCGAAGCAGCACGGCGCGATGGCGAACGTCGGATACGAGCTTTTCACTCAGCTCATCAATGAGGCCGTCGCTCAGCTCAAGGACGCGGTCGACGCTCCCGAGGACGTCGACAAGCTACAAGCCACCGGCGACAAGCCGCAGGAAGAACCGCTCCCCCTCTTCGACATACCGATCGAAGCCTTCCTCCCCGACAGCTACATCAAGGACCAGGCCCAGCGGCTTTATTACTATCAGCGCATGATGTCCTGCCGGGACGAGAAGACGCTGGGCGAGGTCCAGGGCGAGGTCGAAGACCGGTACGGCCATGCCACGGAGGAGGTGAGCAACGCCTTCGCCATTCTCAGCCAGCGGATTCGGGGCAAGGGCATCGGAATCGAGAAGCTCGAGGCGAAGCAGGGCCGGATCTCCGTGCAGTTCAAAGACCGTACGGCCGTCCCGCCCCGGGTCTTTAGCATCATGGGGCAGAAGCACCGCGACGCTTATCTAACCCGCGAATCCTACATTTGGCCCTTCGGCGGGAATCCGCTGTTGGCGGTCGAGAAGATGCTTATGGCCTTCGAAGCCGCAGGCCGGCAGTACGACGAAGAACGCTCCGCCCTCGGCGTGTGATGGAGGTCCCACTAAGTCGGTCATCTTGCGCCTCAACCCGCAACAAACCGCGGTATCCCGCGACCGCGTGAATGTCCATAAGGGTGATGGTCAAGCAACTGATCCCGCTCGCTCTCCTAGCCGCATGCATTGCGTTCCAGACGGCCGAGAAGAGATCCGTCGAGATATCGGGATTTCCCGGCGAGAAGACGCCGGACCTGCTTGCTTCCTTCGGGCTCCAGAGCCGAACCATGGCGGGCCGCGAGGGGGCATGGCACGTCCGGGACGGCCGCAATCGGTTCAGCCTCGTCGCCGGTCTCCACTCGCGCCCCGACGCCTATCTGCAGTTTTTCGAAGCCGAGGCCGACTTCCATGTCGGCCGGGTCATTTCCAAGCAGGCCGTCGCCGACTGGACGCAACGCTCGGGCGCGCCGGGAGATGGGACGGTCGATGCCTCCATCGACGGCTCGGTCGTGATCACCAAGCGCATCCAAGTGGACGGCCAGACCCGCGCGGCCGTTGCCAAGGCCCTCGATGACTTCGAGGCTCGGATGAACGCCGTGCGCCGGGTTCTCCTGCGCGACGGCCCCATCTTGTCGGAGGAACGCGACTATCTCGGGGGCAGAGTCGACGGAAGCGTTCGCGTCACTTCCCTGGAAGGACGTGACGTCCGTTTCCTGTTGCGTCAGTGGGGCTTCGAGAGCCACGAGCCCTCCATGATGTTCCAGGCGGGCAGCCCCGAAGCCGCGCCCGGCACGTTTCCCATCTTCGCCAAGGCGTCGGGGGCGCCCTTTATGATCTTCGCGCCCAGCGAGTTGTTCCGCACCGAGAACACGGGCAAGATCGAGCTTCAAGTGGTCGGCACGCCTCAGCCAAAGAAGTCGCTGGATGGCATTACCTGGGCAGACGCCCAGGAGGAGTCGCCGGGATGGTGGTTGATCCGCAAGATCATCGACCTCCGCGAAGGCATGACCCTCGACCAGGTCAAGGCGCAGATCGAGGAGTTCGCCAAAGACGTCGACGATCTTCACCTCGATCTCAGTCCGCCTCGGCAGAACGGAGCGCCGCCTCCCCGGTAAAGAGGCAGAGCTCGCGCACCCTTTTGGGTGACGGGATAGCCTTGTCCCGCAATCGCCTCGTCCCAGGCTTCTCGCAATCCACGATGAGCCGCGTACTGGGCCCAAGCGAACTGGCTCGCGCCTCGACCTGTCATAGACCCAGCAAAACCGATTCTCATTCCGCTTTGGGAGAGCGGCGATGAAAGGAGAAGAAAGATGCTTTTTGTTCGACAACCCGCGACGATCGTGACGGACGACTCGGAAGGCAGACGGATCGCCGAAGAGCGCGGCCGCGAGTCGGCTCTGATAGCCATGTTCATTGTTCTCGGCATCGTTGTAGCCATTCTGATGATCGGATACTTCGCTTGGTGGGCGCCGATGCAAGCCCAGACGCCAGTCATCCAGCACGACACGCGAATCATCGAGCGCGGAAGCAGTAGTCCACCGACGATCGTGAACAACCCGCCGACGGTCATCGAGCATGACAAGGTGATCCCAGTTCCGACGCCACCGCCGGCGAACGGAGGCTCTACCGACAACGGCGCAGGCAGTTCCAGCGGCTCCGGTTCGTCAGGCCAGGACAACACAGGCTCCGGCAACGGGAATTCGGGCGGCACAGGATCGGGGGGCGACGACAACGGCGGCTCTTCAAACGGATCGGGAACGCCGGGAAGCGGCCCTCAATAAGTCACACCGCAACCGGGTCTGGGAGTTC
>DATJYD010000745.1:0-4872 GCA_035499755.1 Fimbriimonadaceae bacterium | reverse complement strand
ACCTCAATACCCCGCTCATCCATTTAGGGGGTCAGGACGAGGTCGTCGACATCCAGCGGCGGATCGCCGACGACCGTCGAGCGAGTCCGCTCGTCGCGGGTGAGGAAGATGCACTGGTCGGCGACCTGGTTGATCTCCTCGATATGGCTGATCACGAGGATCTGGTTAAACCGGCCCTTGATCGCCTGCAGCCGCTCCAGAACCGCCTGGCGCCGGTCGAGATCGAGCCCCCCGAAGACCTCATCCAGGATCATGAGCGCCATCGGGCGTCCCTGACGCTCCTGGATCAACTCGCTAAGCGCGAGCCGCAGTGACAGAGCCACGATGTCCTCTTCGCCACCGGATATCACATGCTTGCGGATCCCGTCTTCCACGATGGTTCCGTTGAACTCGTCGTCCAGTTCGAGGATCGGGTAGCGGCCGTTCGTGAGCAAGTTCAGGTTCTCGGAAGCCCGGGTCTCCAACTCCGGCCGGATCACCGAGTTCAGCTCCTCGCGAAGGAGCTTGAGCTCCTTGTCGGCAGCCTCGTGGTGAACGGCGAGCGAGCGCTTTTCCTTCAGGTTGGCCTCATCCCGCTCGAAAACTCGGATTCGTCCTTCGCATTGCGCAAGTTTCGTTTGCGCCAGCTTCGCAAGGCTCTCCGCATGCTGCTCGCGAGCCCCGGCTTCGGCGGCGTGACGCCGCAGCTCTTCGTGGCTGGCGATCGCCTCCACGGCCTCGGCCTGAGAGGCGAACGGCAGGAGGTCGCGCTCCGCTTTGAGCTTTAGGAATGCTGCCCGGGCCTCCTCGATCTGCCGCTTCGACGATTCGAATGCGGCAGCCGCTTCGGCCAGCCGCTCCTCGGCCCCGAACAGCCGCAGGCATTCATCCCGTTTCGGGCGGAGATCCTTCAGCTTGGCCTCGGCTTCAAGGTGCCGGCTCCGGTCGTAAAGAGGAATCGACTTGGCCAGTTCCAGCCGGTGGGCCGCCGCGAGCCGCTCCTTCCCGGCTTTCTCCTCTCGAAGCGCCTTGGCGGTCGCCTCTCGCTTCTCCGCCGAAGTCAGAGTCTCTTGGGCTTTTGCCAAGGCGGTTCTCGCCGATTCGAGGGCATCCTCGGCGTCGAAAACCGCTTTCGGCCGCATCTCCGCCGCCTTGAAAGCGGCTTCCGATTCCCGCGCGGCTTCCTCGGCCTTCGTCGCGGCCAGGGTCAGATCGTTCAGGCGCTCCTCGAAGGTTGCGGTCGTCGGCTGGCCGCACTCCGGGCAAATCCCTTTTGCCGCCAGATCCCGCGCCTTGACCAGGGCCGCGTTCGCCTGCTTCAGTTCGCTCTGCGCGGTCGCCCGGATACCTTGCGCTTCGCGTTGCGCCTTGCCCCAAGCACTCTCAGCCGCCCGCAGCGCGTTCATGGCGGCGGTTTGCGCGGCTTCCGCATCGCGCGCCGCCTTTCTGGCTGATTCGAGATCGTCGCCCGCCAGCTCCGCAAGGCGCATATCGAAAGCCCTGATCTCTTCTTCGATTCGGGCCAGTTCGGCGGCGATCCGTGTTCGCTCTAACTCGATCTCACGCAGCTCGAGCATCTTGGTGACCGCGCTCTCGAGCGCCACACACTCTTCGTGAGAGGGCAGCAGTTCTCGCAGCCTCTTCGCATCGGCCTCCGCCTTGGCGAGTGCCACTTCCGCCCGCTTGCGCATCGTCTCGATGGCTTCTTCCTGTCCCTTGAAGACGCGCCCTTCCGCGGTCAGCCGGTTGTATTCCTCGGCCTGCTTTCGCCGCTCCTCCGAAGGCTTCAGCTGGTCCGCAAGCGTCTTGCTCAGCTCGGCGGCCAGCTTCTTCGCTTCGGCGGTCGCGGCTAGCTCGTCCTTGGCGGCCTGCAGGTCACCCCGAAGCTGCACGGGGTCGCCGATCGTCTGGGCGATCCCTTCGGCTTCGCTTCGAAACCGCCGTCCGCGATCCCGCGCGAGGTCGGCGGCCAGCTTCAGCCGGTCGAAGCCGAGCATCTTGGCCACCTGCTCCTGACGCCTGGCGTCGGTGTTGAACTGCAGGAATGCCAGGCTCTTTTGCTCCGCGCAGAAGGAGTTCTTGAATTGCTCATAGGTCAACCGCAATAGCCGCTCGCAGGTGGCCTTGACCTCCTTCAACCCCGTCGCCTTGACGATCGCCGGCTCGGCCGTCACGTCGATAAGCGAAGCGTTCGCCAGCGTACGTTCGAGCCGATAGCTGCGGCCCTCGAACTGGAATTCGAGCTGCACCCGCATCCGGCTCCGCTGCTCCGCCCAGAAAAAGAGCAGCGAATCCTTCGTCTGCCGCTGCACCCCGTAGAGAGCGAAGGTGATCGCTTCGAGGAGGGTGGTCTTGCCGGTTCCGTTCGCCCCGACGATCGCCGTCATCCCCTCGGCGAACCGGATGTCGGAGTCGCGATGCTGCCGGAAGTTCTCAAGCTTCAGCCGGAGCAGTTTCATATTCCGCCACCTCCTGGAGAAGATCCAGTCCAAGTTGACGCAGCTTGGGCTTGTCGATTTCCGCCGGAAAGGGCGAAGCATCGATGTGGGTTTGCCAGCAACTCTCCAGGCTCGCCGCGCGCCCCTCGCTATCTCCGGTCGCCGAGATCGCCGCCGGGGGCCGAAGGTCCGGCCGGTAATAGAGGGCGCGAGCCTGAAGATCGCGGACGATCGAAAGCGGTAACTCCCGCCGGGTCTCGGCATGGACGTTGAGCACGCGCTGGCGCACGATTGGCATCTCCTCGTCCTTCCAGTTCGCGTTTTCGATCAGCTTTGCGCCAAGCTGTTCGGCGGTCAGGTCGAGGGCATCGATCGGGGCGAGATCGATCACCCGACGCGTCTGGACGGGCACGAACTCGATCTCGCGAACGTCGGTGTCGAACCAAACCCAGCCTTTGGCTCTCGACGCCTCCTCCCAGATGCTCGTGGACGTGAAGTCGGTCGAGCCGGCATAGCAGATATTCGGGCCGAAGGTCTGGTGCACGTGCCAGTCGCCAAGGGCGATGTAGTCCCATTCGTCGGGCCGGGCATCGCCAAGCGCGAAATCGAAGCTCTCCACCTTGGTCTGCTGCTGGATCGTGTCGAGGATGCCGTGGACGGCGAGGATCTTGGTTCCAGTTGAGCTAGGCGGCGCCCAGGAGACGTTTTCGCCCGACGCGAGGCTCTTATGGGACACGCAGAGGACGCCCGCCGCCGCCGTCTCGACCACCACCGCGCTGCCGGTCTCGACGGAGACTCCCTCGATGTCCCGGAAGAGATCGAGGATGTTGGCGGATTCCGCGCTCTGCGGCGTGTCGTGGTTGCCCCCGATGATCACAAACGGCTTGCCCATGCGCTTGTGTTGGAACTGGGCGAGCATCTTGTAGCCGGCGATGAGCGAGTAGTTCGAGGGCCGGACGACGTGGAAGAAGTCGCCACTGTGGATGACGAGATCGGGATCGCGCGCCGCGATCGCATCGAGACAGCGCCGGAAGGTCGCGCAAACATCCACCTCGCGCTGGTTCATGCGTCCCTGCGCGGTCTTGCCGTAGGCGTAGTAGCCGAGGTGGGTGTCGCTGATGTGGGCGATCTTCATCTGCCAAATAGTGTAGACCAGCGTCTGCGTATTCGGCGTGTCGCCAACGCGGCATCTGGCGTTGTAGGGACGCCCGGGCCCTTAGAATCGAAGCCAGAAGTTATCCACCGCGCTACCTCACGCCTTTGGGAATGATCACCCGATCCAGGCCATCGAACGCGACCTGAACGAGGATGGCGAGGACTGCGGCGGGGATCGCGCCCTGGAGGATCGTGGACGCGTCGTTACGCGAGAGGCCGTCGAGCATCGGCTCGCCGAGGCCGCCCGCGCCGATCAGCGCGGCGAGCGCGGCCGTGCCCACATTGATCACCGAGGAGACCTTGACCCCGGCGAGAATCGTACGCGACGCCATCGGCATGTAGACCTTGAAGAGTCTGGCTCTTGGCTCCAGACCGAGCGCCGCCGCCGACTCCCGGATCGGCGCCGGGATGTTCTGAATGCCGGTCGCGGTGTTCCGCACGATCGGCAGCAAGCTGTAGAGGAAGAGGGCAACGATCGCCGTCCACATGCTGATACCGAGGAACGAGATCGGCACCAACAAGGCGAGAAGGGCCAGCGAAGGGATCGTCTGAATCGTACCGACCGTTCCGAGGATGATCGTGCTGAGCCATCCCGGCTTGCTCGAGAGAATCCCGAGGGGAATCCCGATCAGGACGGCCAGGATCATCGAGATCGTCACCAGCTTGAGATGCTCCAGCGTGTAGCCGGCGATCTTCCTGGCCACCGAGGTCTGGGGTATGGATCTCGCCGCCGCCGGTGTGATCAGGCCGCTCTTCTCAAGGAATTGCTCCGCGACCGCCTCGTACTGGTCGGGCTTGCGAGCCTGGACGTTCATCTGGCGCATTTCCTCGTCGCTGATCCGGCCCTCGAGCTTGCGCATCGCGTCGAGGGCTTTCTCCGGAGTGTCCAGCCGGAAGAGAAAGACCGCGTAGTAGGCCGGAAAGTACGTTCGGTCGTCCTTCAGCACGCGAAGCTTGTAGTCGATGATCTCGCCGTCGGTTCCGTAGCCGTCGGTGACGTCGATCCGTCCCAGATTGAGTGCCTGGTAGACGAAGCCATGGGCCATCGAGACGACCTTCCTGAACTGGAGCCCATAGGTTTGGGTTAGCGGGCGCCAGCCGTCCTGCCGCCCCAGGTACTCGGGATCGATGCCGGCCGTCAATTCCGGATGCTTGGCGAGGTCGGAGATGGTGACGATGCCGAGCTTCCGGGCCTCGTCCTCGCGCATAACGAGGACATAGCCGTTGTTGTAGCCGAGGGGGTCGCTGATGCCGATGCCCAGCTTCGCGCACTCCGCGCGCATCTCCGCCATCGTCGGCT